>JANORU010000165.1:0-3502 GCA_031415475.1 Hyphomicrobium sp. | reverse complement strand
GGCGGTGCGCCAGCCATTGCGCTTCCAGCCATGGATCCATTTCGAGATGCCATCTTTGACGTAAGCGCTATCGGTATAGAGCTCGACGTGGCTGGGCCGCTTCAACGCTTCGAGAGCGGCGATTGCCGCCATCAGTTCCATGCGGTTGTTGGTCGTATCGTCTTCGCCGCCGTTGAGCTCCTTGCGGTGCGCGCCGGAGATCATGATGGCGCCCCATCCGCCCGGTCCTGGATTGCCCGAACACGCCCCGTCGGTGTAGATGACAATCGGTTTCGCCTCGCTCATACGGCCGCCTCAAGCCCATAAGCGCTGGCGGACACCAGCCCCTGATGGAACCGCAACCGCCGCACGAAGTCGATCGGGTTATGGGGCGCAACGAGCGCGCCGGCCGGGCGATTGAGCCAATCGTAGGAGCGTGTCAGTAAAAACCGCAGCGCCGCCCCGCGCGCCAGCGTTGGCAGTGCGGCGCGTTCAGGGGCTGAGAGGGGCCGAACCGATTGGTAGCCGGCGAGCAGTGCGCGGCCCTTGGTCAGGTTGAACGCGTAGTCCGGCTCAAAACACCAGGCATTGAGGCAGATGGCGACGTCGTAGGCCAACTGATCGGTGCAGGCGAAATAGAAATCGATCAGTCCCGACAGCTTGTCGTTGAGAAAGAAGACGTTGTCGGGAAACAGATCGGCGTGGATGACGCCGCTGTCCAGGCCCTTTGGCCAGGCAGCTTCGAGATGGTCAAGTTCGCCGGCGATCAGCCGCTGGACATCGGGCGCGATGCGGTCGGCCTCATCGGCGAAACGCTGAAACAGTGGCCGCCAGCCGGCAAGCCCCAGGGCATTCGGCCGGACCATCGGAAAATCCTTGCCGGCCAAATGCAGACGCGCCAATTCCTGGCCAAGGGCCGCGCAATGTTCGGCCTTGGGACGCCTGAGCCAGAACCCGTCGAGAAACGTCACCAGCGCAGCCGGCCGGCCGGCCAGTTCCGAGATATTGGCGCCCTTACGGTCGCGAACCGGCTGCGGGCAGGTCACGCCGCGTTTGGCCAGATGTTCCATCAGCCCGAGGAAGAACGGCAGATCGGACGCCGCCACGCGCTTTTCATAGAGCGTCAGGATGTATTGGGCGCGCGTCGTGTGGACGATATAGTTGGTATTCTCGACGCCCTCGGCAATGCCCTTGTAGGACAGCAGGTCGCCGGCATCGTAACCACTGATGAACCGCGCAAGGTCCTCGTCACTGACTTCGGTATAGACGGCCATCGCGTTGGACTTTCGAGAGCGTAAGTTTGAACAACGCGGCTTACGGGGTTATGGCGAGGCGGGTTCGCGCAGTTCGCGCGGCACGTTGAAGGCAATCCGCTCTTCGGCCGTGGTGACAAGATCGATGGTGACATCAAAGCGGGTCCGCAAAGCGTCGATCACTTCATCGACCAACTGTTCGGGTGCCGAGGCGCCAGCGGTCACGCCTATGGTTCTGACGCCGGTCAACTGATCCCACGGAATGTCGGCCGCCCGCTGAACCAAAGCCGCCTTGGCGCAGCCGTTCTTTTCGGCGACCTCGACCAAACGAACCGAGTTCGACGAGTTCGGCGCGCCGACCACGAGCAACCGTTCAATACGCGGCGCAATCGCTTTGACCGCCGCCTGCCGGTTGGTGGTCGCGTAGCAGATATCCTCTTTGACGGGACCGGCGATGTTCGGGAAGCGCTGCTTGAGAACGGCGACCATTTCCGACGTATCGTCGACCGACAGGGTCGTCTGGGTAATGAACGCCAGATTCTCAGGATTGCGCGGCATAAAGCGGCCGGCATCAGCGACCGTCTCGAGCAGCGTGACCGCTCCGGCCGGTAATTGACCCATGGTGCCTTCGACCTCGGGGTGTCCGGCATGACCGATGAGCACAATTTCGCGGCCCGCTTCATGGTGGCGCTGGGCTTCCATATGGACCTTGAAGACCAGCGGACAGGTGGCGTCCAAAACGAACATGTTGCGCAATTTGGCCGCCGCCGGCACCGATTTGGCGACGCCGTGTGCTGAAAAAATCACGGGTTGGGACGTCTCTGGGATGTCGGCCAGTTCGTCCACAAAAATGGCACCTTTGGCCCGCAGAGACTCGACCACGAATCGGTTGTGTACGATCTCGTGGCGGACGTAGACAGGGGCGCCGAACTTTGCGAGCGCCAGTTCGACGATCTGGATAGCGCGGTCGACGCCCGCGCAAAAGCCGCGCGGGGCGGCCAGAAGTACGGTCAGGGGCGGCCGGGTGGTTAATTGGGAAGCCGGTTCAGGTGCGTTCATGTCTGATTTCTGGTCCAGGTCCTGGCTTTGGTCTTTGCGTAGAAGGCCTTTCAACTCTAGACCTATGACGGGTGAGGGTCGGAAATGCTAGGGTCCGACTCACATGTTGCGATGAGTCCTTCCGGCAGTCCCGGGTGGCCCCGCGCCTCCGGTCAAGACGGCAACGACATTATGCGGATCGGCAGGCAATGACGCAATCCACTACCAACATGGCCACCATCAACACAGCCAGCACGGCGGCAAGGGTCGCCATTTCGCTGTTGGCCGCTTCGCTCCTGGGTGGTTGTGGTCTGTCTTCCCTGACGTCTGGGCTGGGAACCAGCATGTTCGGCGGCGCCTCAAAGTCGAGCGCCGAGACCGGCGCCGTCAGTGAAGAGCAGCTCTTGTCGGCGGCGCAGGGCAATACGGCTGCCGGTGTCGGTGGCGCTGTCGAAGTCGCCCATGGCTGCCCCAAGTTCGTGCCGTGGCCGCGCGATCATTTTGTCACCATTTACGAGCCCGGCCGCGCTGGCGATGGGCTTGCCATCATGCATCGCGGCGAGATCACCAAGACGGCGCGCGAATGCGCCATCGAGCCGGGCAAGGTCACCGTCAAGTACGGCTTCTCCGGCCGCGTCTTGCTGGGCCCGCGCGGCAAGGCCGGACCGATCACATTGCCGGTCAACGTTTTCGTCACCGATTCCAAGCGCACCCGCGTTGCCGAGGGCAAGGTTGTCGTCAACAGTTCGGTCGCGGTTGAAAATCCAATCGGCTACTTCTCAGCCGTCAATACGGTCACGTTCGACGTCCCCGAAGGCGCGCGTGCCGGCGAATATGAAGTCTGGGTTGGCTTCGAACAAAAGGCCCCGGGCGCCGGCTGATCAGTACGGCATGGACTTCAAACACAGCAAAAAGGCCGGGAGCGCTCCCGGCCTTTTGCTTTTGAGGTCTGTTGGCAATGGCCCTGCTTAATTCAGCCGGCCCTTGATGTCGCGAATGCTGGCATCAATCAGCGAACTGGCGTCCTGTCCGACGACCTTGCCGCGGAGGATTTTCTCGGCTGCCGCAACAGCCATGTCGACGGCGGCGGCGCGCACTTCGCCAAGCGCCTGGGCTTCGGCGCGGGCGATCTTCTCTTCGGCGACCTTGGTCCGGCGCTCCAGCGATTCAGCCAGCGATTTACGGGTGTCGGCGGCCAGCGCCTCGGCATCGCTCTTGGCGCGGGCGATGAT
>JANORU010000164.1:0-1920 GCA_031415475.1 Hyphomicrobium sp. | reverse complement strand
CACGACTATCAGGTGGAGATCGAAGTCAAGTGAAGGGCTAGCACACAACAGCCTGAGCGTTTCGGATTGGAACCCCGCAAGGGTCCAAAGTCGCGGGTCCGAAGCCTCTCTAAATCCTCTTTCCAGCCGGGCGAACTCGCAGGCGAGAGGCACGACGTGGGAGCTTCGATATGACTCGTGACGTAAATGGCAACCTTCGGTTCGGTGCCAGACCTGCGACAGCACTTATCGCGCTGGTGGCCGGTGGTTACCTTACGGTGTCCGGCACGATGGCAGAACCTGCACCCGGCGAAAGCAGCGATGAGGCCAATACGGGCGACAACGAGACGGCCGTTGCAAAAGGGGAGGCTGACGCCGAAACCGGTCAGGACGGTGTGTCGATCGCGATTAAAGGCGGCAACGACACGTCCGTCAAAAAAGTCAAATCGTCGAAAAATGCATTTCGGCCCGGTCCGCAGTACGAAAATAAGTACGTTGCCGGCGACCAGGTCGAAATCTACGGCGGCAAGAGCGCGGTCGAACCGCCGCGCCCGCTGCTTGAGATCGGTCGCGAGCAATACACGTCCGGAATCTACGACCAGAGCAGCACCGTCCTCGGAGAACTCAATCCGCTGCTGCCGGGTCTTGCCATCTACGGCGACTGGCGGACGGCGGTCGCCTACAACAACAACAACGGCAAGGATATCGCCCAGATCGCGACCCGCCTGAACCTCGACGTCGATATCAAATTCACCGGCACCGAGCGGCTCCACGCGTTCTTCGCGCCTATCCAGGACAACAATGCAGAATTCTCCCGCTTCGAGTTCGGCGGCGGCGGCGCCAATGATAAGTTCAACGATGAGTTCGACCCCGACCCGCAGACGCTGTTTTTTGAGGGCGACGTCGGCTCTCTTTATTCCGGGTACTCCGGCACTGAAGCAAGTTTTGACCTGCCCTTCACCGTCGGTCTCTTCCCGCTGTTTCTGCAGAACGGGATATGGGCGAACGACGCCATCCTCGGCGGCGCGGTGACACTGCCCGCGCAGAACTCGGCGGCGCTCGGACTTGCCAACTACGACATCACCGCCTTTGCCGCATTCGACAATGTTGACAACGCGAGCGTCATCGGAGGAGACGGCAAGGTCGACAATCACAGTGCCAGTCTCTATGGCGTGACGGCCTTCATCGACGCCTTCGACGGCTATATCGAAGCGGGCTATGGCCTGGTGCAGGGCTATAATGGTCAGGACGGACTTCTGGAGCACTACCTGACCGGCGCCTATACCCGGCGCTATGCCAACACCGTGTCGAACTCGACCCGATTATTCGCGAACTTCGGCGACGACAACGACGACAGCGGCGGCGACGGCTTTGCCATCATTTCGGAAAACAGCCTGATCACGGGCCTGCCGAGTACGCTACTGCCCTATGCCAACTTTTTCGTCGGCTTCGGCAACCCAAAGCCGCTGGTCGATGGCAATGGCGCGGGGATTCTAAAAAACGTCGGCATCAACTTCGAAACCGACGCGCTCACCGGCTACCCGAAACTCGACGACACCGGCTCCAACGCCTGGGGCGGCGCGATGGGCTTGCAGTATCTCTTTAATCTCGATCAGCAGCTCGTCTTCGAGGTGGCCATGGTGCAGCCCTTCGAAGATGACGGCATCGGCGCTAAGGACGCGCAGTACGGCTTCGGTGTTCGCTATCAGATCCCGATCGACCGGGCCTGGCTCTTCCGCGCCGATGCTACCTATCAGATCCTCGAAGGTGCTGAAGACAACTTCGGCGTCCGCGCGGAAGTTCGCAGGAAGTTTTGACGTTTTATGGAGCGCGCAGATGTCCTTGACCTATCTGGCATGGTTTCTTGTCACTTCTTCAACTGCGATGCTGCTGCTCTTTCTGTGGCGATCAAGGGGCTTGCGAACGGCACAGCTTGACCTG
>JANORU010000163.1:0-3180 GCA_031415475.1 Hyphomicrobium sp. | reverse complement strand
CCTTCGTCGCTCGGCTCCTGATCGTCATCTTTGGCTTGGTCCGCATGAGCCCGGAAAACCCAGCGGTAGAATAATAGGACTGACCAGCCTTCACTGCACCAGAGAACGTCGTTTCCGGACCCTCGCCCCATTGCGAGTATTCGAGACATCGGGCCTTATCGTTAGAGATGTCTACTAGAGAAAACGGATCGGGATGCGCACTCCAATCCCCTTCTACAAGGCAGGTGCGGGCAATATCGAACCTTCCTGATTGCCGATCAAGGCCAACGGTATGCGCTTTCAATGCTGGACCTGCATCAAAGTAGATTACGATTGGCGTATAGTCGTCGTTGTTGGGGGCCACATTGTGGGCCAATGGAGGCAGAGTGAACACCTCCTTGTAGTGAGTCCATGCGGTGCCAACGTTAAGTTTGCGCGAAATCGGAAGCACCTCTTGTGGGACAGGCTGGCCTGAACCGTAATCTCGCTGCCACTGGATGGTGAACTGGCGTGGCGCATCTGACCGCATGTAGAAACATACGGTGACCGTCTTGCCGGCAAGCGCCAGAACGTTTGGCACGTCTTGCCCAATAACAGCGAATGAGCGAGGGTTCGGGCTCGCAGAGACAACTGTCGAGTGGTAAAAGCGGGGGTTGCCCGGAACTTCGGGTTGGTTCAGGTCGAACCTCTTGCGTGTGACCTGCACAGCCGAATGAAACCCGCGCGAACTCCAACGATCGGACCAGTATGAACCCACTGCCCTAGATGGTTGCGCCTCGCCGACATTGGCGAACTCCAAATATGTCCAGTAGTCGAAGTTGCCATTGATGAAGTGGTTGATGAGGGGCGGCCGGGCATGCTCATTGGGTGAATTTCCGCTCGTCAACTTGCAATCGCTCTTGTCTTCCCCGGTCGCATGAGTGCATTCGACCGCGTTCGGCGAGCCTACCCCCCCGCAAGTACGGAACCGGATGCGATGATGAACACGCAAACTACAGTCAAAATGAACAGAGAGCTTACAGAGCGCATTCGGTACTTCTAGAAAAATGCATCAAGCGTTAGAAGAGGGAAATCTGACTACTGGTTAAATTCATTCTATGAGTAGAAGGCGCGAGTGATCAAGCGCTGGCGAACTGTGACGCCGCCCAGCGTCCGCCACGTTTTCGCGCCAATCCGGTCACCATTGTCGCCCTATTCCATTTGAGTCCCGGGCTTGTCGCCCTCAGGAGCAATGAACGGCTGTGTTCTGGTTTCGGCGCAACGACGGTTTTGATTGGAAGGACTATGTGCGCACCACTGTGCTGGTGCGGCGCAAGGCTCGCCAAGAAAAAATCCTCGAATTTGGCGAGGTGGCGCGTGATGGCCTGTTCGATGCCGGGCGCAAGGGCCTCGATGCCGGCAAGGCCGGGATAGGTGCGGCCGGTCAGAAGATTGCCGAGGGTGGCGAAAAACTGTCCCATGTCCCGGCTCAAGCGGCGCGCGGGATCTGGTCGATGGCCCGCCCGGGCCTCGTGGCAGCGACGGCGCCCGTGCAGCGGCTGCTCGAAAGGCCAGGGGTTGAAAAGGGCTTGCTCGGCTTCGGCGCGCTCGCAGCGCTGTCGGCCGGCGTGCGCTGGTGGCAATTCGGATGGGATCGCGACACGCTGGTTGTGACCGCTGTGGCTCTGGTCGCGCTTGCCCCTCTCGCCGTCTACCGCGCGGCACAGCTCGACGCCCGGCCACTTCTGGCGAAGCTGCCAAGGCTCCAGTTCAGCGGTGAGACAGCAAGGCTGACGATGGCCGGCGCTTTTGCAGCAGCCATGGTGTGGCTGGCGGTGCCGGTGATCAATGGTTGGTTCGGGCGAGCGCCCAGCACACTCGAAACGAGTGCAATCCCCAATCCCACCAACGACCTTAGCGGCCGGGCAACGGCCCTGACACCCGGCACGTTGCGGTTGGCTGGCGAGACAGTTGCGATCGATGGCATTGAACCGCTCGATCCCGACCAGTTATGCCAGCGGTCGGATGGCAAATCCTGGCGCTGCGGATCGGACGCAAAATCCGCGCTGCACAAAATAGTGCGCGGCCGCGACTTGGTTTGCGCGCGCTTGACAGAAGCCGGTGCCGGTCCGTCAACCGTCCGCTGTGAAACCGCCGGCAAGGATGTGGCGGAGGCCCTCGTTCGCGGTGGCTATGCCTTCGCCGCCTCGGGTCTTTTTGCCGACTACGCAACGGCTGAGGCCGACGCCAAGACCGCGCGCGCCGGTGTTTGGTCCGGAGATGGCGAGCGCCCGGCAGACTGGCGCAACCGCCTGTGGAGCGAGGCGAGCCGCGCCGCACCCGGCGGCTGCCCGATCAAGGGCCGCATCACATCGGGCTCGCGAGTCTACGTTCTGCCGTGGTCACCAGGCTATGAGCGGGTGACCGTGCGCGAGGCCCGTGGCGAACGCTGGTTTTGCAGTGAACAGGATGCCGAAGCCGCCGGCTGGAAACGCGCAGCGCGGTCTTGAACGGGCCGGCTGCTCGACCTCAATAGACAAAAAAATGCCCGCGGCCGGGGGGACCGCGGGTCAAATGTCATGGCACCAATGGGGGGATGGGACGGCGCCACGAGCAGATAATCAGGAAACACCTTTTCCATCGAACAATCAAGTTCAGCGGAAACAAATTTTCATGATCGTAAATAATTGTGGCCCGGCCTTGGGATAGCCCGCCGTCATCAACCAGCATCGCAAGTCACTTGGCAGATTCACCGGCTTGACCTCGCCTTCGCTCCGCCGCCGGCGGTTACTTCCAGCGGATCGACAAGGGCGATAGCAGGATGGACGTCGACTTGGGCGCGATCGCTGAGTTGAAGACCGATCCGTAAAACACATCGAACATCACGCCACTCATCATTTCGTTGGGATCGGTGCGCAGCGACAATCCCTTTTTGTCGAATTCGATCTTGCCGTCGATCCACAGCCGCGTATAGCCATCGGCCTTGCCGGGCGAGTTGAGCACCATTTCCTGTTCGATGCTCACCCAACGGCCACGCGGCACCTCGACAACGCCACGCGCGACCGGCAGGTTCTGCCAGCCATCGTCGCCAGCGACCTGCGCCGAGATGCCGAACTTGCCATCATGATTCCAAGCGATGCGGGCGGCAAAACCGTTGCCCTTGATGGCATCGGCCCGGGGATTGAAGTCGGCACCGGCAACAAGCCCCGGCAGGCCGCCTGC
>JANORU010000162.1:0-6257 GCA_031415475.1 Hyphomicrobium sp. | reverse complement strand
CTAAGAAATGCGCCGATCCTGCTGCTTGATGAAGCGACAAGCGCACTCGATACGGAATCCGAGGAGCTGGTGCAGACGGCGCTGGCCGAGTTCACGCGTGGACGCACGTCGCTGGTCATCGCCCATCGTCTGTCGACGGTCGAGAATGCCGATCTAATCTGCGTCATGGATGCCGGAACGATTGTCGAAATCGGCCGCCATAGCGAAATGCTGGCGCGCGGTGGCCCGTATTCCCGCCTCGCACGCGCGCAGCTGCTATCTGGCGACGATGATGGTGAGCCGATTGCGGACGACACCCCAACGGCCGTCAGTCAATAAACTCACTCACGTCGCAAGAACCCGTCAACGAGCCTGTTGGCCCAGCCCTTGGCTGTGTACGTGCGCTTCAATTCGTCCGGGTCATAAACGGTTTCGACCCATTCGAAAAACGGCATCGGCCGCTCGGCTGAATACCTCAGATAGCGCTCGAAGAAGTCGTCGAGAATGCCGGTGTCGGCTTGGCGGATATGGCCGTAACGCAAGGACAATTGATGGCGGGCGGTTTCAATAGGAACGCCGCCTTTGACGTGTTGCAGGATGGCGCTTGCCAGGCCGGCGCGATCGGCGCCCGACTTGCAGTGCAGAATAACCGGGTAACTGATCGTGCTGAATAGCTCGCGGAGCCCGAGCAGTTCCTCACGCGACGGAGCCGCCCGGCTTCTGAGCCGATAGTCGACATAGGTAAGCCCCAGCCGTTCGCATTCCGCCCTTTCGGCACGGTAGGTCGTCGTCGCGCTGGGCCCGCGCAAATTGACGACCGTGCGCACGCCGAGGTCTTTGATCGTTTTGATCTGATAGGGCAGCGGTTGTGCTGCACGCCACGCCTCGTGCGAAATACGGTGCCGGTTTGGAAACAGCACGCGGACGAACAAATGGTCGAGCAATAGCATGTCGCCGAGACGCACAGCCGGCGCCAGCCGTCGGCGAAGCGGGCCCGGCACGACCGCGGCAATGCCATTGCGGGCGGTGAGGAGCGATCGCTTGACGGTCCGCTTGGTTCGTTTGTATCGGCCCACCATGTCCGGGCTATGGTCTGATGAGTGGGTCGGAACGCGGCAACGAATGGCCACCTAGCTTGGATATTTGTTGAAAACCTTTAGTCCAGGGCAACAAGCCTGACCTTTGGGCACTCGGCCCGGCAGGTTTGCTTTCGCTTGATATTCGCTATAGGAACCACCTGCAAGGGGCTCGCTTCCGAGCGAGGAAATCCCGCTTGGAATGGGGCTGGCTGGGGCAGTTCGATCGATGCCATTGTCGCTCAAGCGGAAAATCCAGAATCATCCGTGGACCGGCCGGACCCTCGCGAACTTCGTTCGTCTGGTCTACCGCACGTCGACGATCATCGAAGACCCGGTCAATGGTCCGGAGTATCTCGCCCGCCATCATCCCTGCATCATCGCCTTCTGGCACGGCCAGTTCATGATGTTCGGGCCGAAGAAGCCGCCGGTTCCGACGGCGGCCATGGTCGCCAAGCACGGCGATGCGAAGTTCATCGGCGCGGTGATGGAGGAGTTCGGCTTCGAACTCGTCCATGGCGCCGGCGCCGGCGCGCGCAAAAAGGATCGCGGCGGGGCGGCCGCCCTCAGGATCGCGGTTGACTGTCTCAAGTCCGGCAAATCGTTCTCGATGACAGCCGATGTCCCGCCCGGCCCTGCTCGGCGTGCCGGCGAGGGGCTGATTGCGCTGGCGCGGATTTCCGGCCGGCCGATCATTGCCATCGCCGCGGCAACGTCCCGCTACACGTCACTCAATACCTGGAGCAGGATGACGATCAACCTGCCGCATTCGAAGTTGGCCTACGTTGCCAGCGATCCGATGTACGTGCCGTGCGACGCCGATGCGGCGACGCTCGAACAAATCCGGCTTGATGTCGAGGCGATGCTGAACCGGACGCAATTGCGCGCTTATGAATTGGCGGGCGCCGATCCGGCGCGGGCAACGCCAGTCGCCAAGATGGCACGTGGCGAGGGCCGCATCGCGACTGGGACCGGCCTTGCTCTGTACCGGCGCGGCACGGCGATGATGCAGCCGTTCGCTCCGGCGCTGCTGCGCTATCGCGCGCGGCAGGGAAAGGAAGATGCAAGCCGGCGTGGCGAACGGCTGGGAACGCCGTCGCAACTGCGGCCCGAAGGTGCATTGGCCTGGGTTCATGCCGCGAGTGTCGGCGAGACCAATGCCGTCCTGCCACTCATCGACTCCTTAGCGCGCGAACGCCCGGAGTTGTCGTTTCTACTCACCACCGGCACGGTGACATCGGCGGATATTGCCGGACAGCGCTTGCCCGGCCGCACGGTGCACCAGTTCGTACCGCTCGATACGCCGCGCGCCGCGCGCAATTTCATCGCTCACTGGCGGCCGGACATTGCCATGTTTACGGAGTCCGAAATCTGGCCAAACCTCATTCTCGAAACGGCCGCGCGGAACATTCCGTTGGTCCTGGTCAACGGCCGCATGTCGGACCGCAGCTACAAGCGTTGGAAGGGCAATCCAGGCGTTGCCGGGCCGCTGTTCTCGCGCTTTGATCTGGTGATTGCGCAGAACGACAAGCTGGCTCGCAGGTTCGGTGAACTCGGCGCACGTAAAGTCCTGGCGGCGGGCAACATCAAGATCGATGCGCCGCCCCAGCCGGTCGATGCTCAAGCATTCGAACGCCTGCGGAGCGCCATCGGCACGCGGCCAGTGTTCGTTGCCGCCAGCACCCACGACGGCGAGGACGTCATCGTCGCTGACGCGCATCGCATCCTGGCGCGCCAGATCGATCGCGTTTTGACCATCATCGCGCCGCGCCACCCGGAGCGCGGCACGGCGATTGCCGAAATGCTGAAAGCCAAGGGTTTGAAAGTCGCGCTTCGCTCGATGGGTGCAGTGCCTGATGCCTCAACCGACGTTTACGTTGCTGACACGATCGGCGAACTGGGTTTGTTTTATGCTCTGGCCCCGGTTGTTCTGCTCGGCGGCTCGCTGATCGATCGCGGTGGCCAAAACCCGATCGAGGCAATCCGCCATGGTGCAGCGGTGTTGACCGGACCGGCAATCCAGAACTTCAAGGACGTTTACGATACGCTGGCGCGCCACAAGGGCGCGACGGTCGTGACTTCGGCCGGCGATCTGGCGAGCGCGGTTGCAGCACATCTGACGGACGAAGGTTTGGCCGTAGCGTCCCGTGCCGCAGCGGTTGGTGCCATCGCCACGCTTGGCGGCGCGTTGGAGCGAACGGTCGCGGCTATTCTCCCCCTATTGCCGGTGGCAGATGTCACCGATGAAAACACGGCCAATCGTGACCAAGGAATGATGCGTGCCTCTTGAGCCGCCAGAGTGGTGGTATCTCGCCGATGGTGCGCGCGACTGGCGAGCACGAGCGCTGACGCCTGTTTCAGCGATCTGGGGCCGCGTTGCGGCGCGCAGGATTGAGAAGTCACGGCCGTATCGCAGCCGGCTGCCGGTGATTTGTGTCGGCAACTTCACGGGCGGCGGCACCGGCAAGACGCCACTGGTGATGCATCTCGTCGAACAGTTGACGGCGCGCGGCGAACGGCCAGTCGTGCTGACACGCGGATATGGCGCGCGCGAAACGGGACCGCTGTGGGTCGATGCCGGGCGGGCGACCGCTCGCGACGTTGGCGACGAGCCACTGCTGCTTGCAGGTGTCGCACCGGTGATGCTGGCCCGTAACCGGCGCAAGGGCGCAGACGCCATCGAGGCGTCGGGACGCGATGTGTCTGTCATTGTGATGGACGATGGTCTGCAGAACGCAGCGCTCGCCAAAGACCTGTCGATCGCCGTGATCGATGGTCCGCGCGGCATCGGCAATGGTCTCGTCATGCCCGCCGGGCCGCTGCGGGCGCCCCTGGCGTTTCAACTTGCCCTCGCCGACGCGATCGTCATCAATGGCGAGACTGTAAAGCTTGGAGCAGACGTCTCAGCTTTCAAAGGGCCGGTCTTTAATGGCCATCTCGAACCGACGGGCGATGTTGGTTGGCTCAAGGGGGCGAGGGTGACCGCGTATTGCGGCATCGGCAATCCGCAGCGCTTTTTCGCGACGTTGACGGCACATGGTGCCAATGTCGTTGAGCGCGCCGCCTTTCCTGATCATCACGCGTTCTCAAAAGCGGATGCGGAACGGCTCGAAGCGACCGCTCTCGCTTCCAAGAGCTGCCTTGTGACCACTGAGAAAGATTGGGTGCGAATTCCGGCGGCCGATCCAGCGTTCAAAACACTGCGCGAGTGTTCGCGGGTCGTGCCGGTTCGCATGACATTCGCGCCGCAAGACCAAGAGCGGCTGATTGGCTTAGTCAACGACCGATTGGCGCGCGCGCGGAGCTAGTCGTTCTGCTTGGCGAGATCGAGATTGCGGCGGAACGAAATTTCAGCCGAGGCATAGGCCTCTTGCCGCTCGACATTCCAGTAGCGCAAATCGGCCAGGGGAATGCGCTCGCCGGTGACGGCACAGCGGACGTGATCGCCGTTCGAGACGACCTGGAAATCGCCGTCGAGATAGCGCACCTGGGCCTCGCCGCGGCCGCCAAACAATTTTTCGAAGCGGTTCATCGCCTCTCCTTGCCGATAACGCCCCGTGTGTGCGCTAGAGCGCGCCGCGCCGTCAAGGCTAGTGTGATGATTCCGAAGTCCGCGTCCACTTGCGGCTAGACTGAGATGCGGACTTCGGAATCTGAATCACACTAGAATCAACGCGTTGCTAGTGTCCTAATCGTTGGCGAAGTTCGTCCCTTGATCGCGGCGGGTGGTGACGAACTTCGCCAACGGGACACTAGGCAATCCGCGCACCTTTAAAACAAGCTTCCCTGATCCGCGCCGCGCCGCCGCTTTGCGGTTGTGCTCGAAGCCGGCGAAGGCTCCAGGCCCCCGCCCTTCGGCGCGGTTCCGCGCGCCTCGGCGGCGATGCGGCCATCGTGGAACTCGATGTCGATGGCCTGACCGGCCTGCACTGCAACGGCCTGGCGAATCATGGCCCCGTCGCCGTCGCGGACGATGGCAAAGCCGCGCGTCAGCACGCTTTGATAGCTGAGCGATCGCAACAGATTGTTTTGACCGTCCAGTCCGTCCCGCAGGCGGGCGATCCGGTTGGCGACAAGTTCGGGCCTCAGCCGGCTGGCCACGCGGTCGAACCGGCCGCGCTTGATGGCGGATTGACGGGTTAGTCCGGCGCGGCCTGATTGCCAGACTTCGTTGAGCCGAGACGACGCGCGCGCCAATCGATTGGAGAGGACAAGTGGCGACAATCGGCTTGCAATCCGGGCGTGACGCATGGCGTGGGCGCGGGTGTTGGCGGAGAGCGCCCGGGCGAGCCGCTTGTCGGCGGCATCGAAGCGTTGACGTGGCAGGGCAACCAAGTCCTGCAATCTGGGCAAGCCGCGAGCCGCCGCTTTCAAGTGAGTGCGGGCGCCGTCGAGTGTCCGCCGTGCAGCCGTGCGATGGCGCAGCCCATACGACTCGAGCGTCTCGATCAGCTCCGCATATTTCGGCACCGCCCATTCGGCGGCCTTGGTGGGGGTCGGCGCACGGGCATCGGCGACGAGATCGATCAGCGTCCAGTCGGTTTCATGACCGACCGCAGAAATCAGAGGAATGGTGCTTGCCGCAGCGGCGCGAACCACAATCTCCTCATTGAAGCTCCACAGATCTTCGAGGCTGCCACCGCCACGGGCGACAATCAGCACGTCAGGGCGCGGGATCTTGCCGCCGGGTTCAATCGCATTGAAGCCGCGAATGGCGGCCGCCACCTCGACGGCACTGCCGTCGCCCTGGACGCGCACCGGCCAGAGCAGGACATGCGCGGGGAAGCGTTCGTTGAAGCCATGCAGCATGTCGCGGATGACAGCTCCGGTCGGCGAGGTGATGATGCCGATGACGCGCGGCAGGAACGGCAGCTTCTTTTTGCGCGTGGCGTCGAACAAGCCCTCGGCGGCGAATTTCTTCTTGCGCTCTTCGAGCAGCGCCATCAGCGCGCCGGCACCCGCCGGTTCAATCTGCTCGATGACGATCTGGTACTTTGACGAGCGCGGGAAGGTGGTGAGCCGCCCCGTGGCGATGACCTCCATGCCCTCTTCGGGCTTGAAGCGCAGGCGGCCGAATACGCCCTTCCAGATCACGGCCTCGATTTTCGCCTTGTCGTCTTTCAAGGCGAAGTAACAGTGCCCCGACGAATGGGGCCCGCGATAGCCGGAAATTTCGCCCTTGAGGCGGACAAAGCCGAAGCC
>JANORU010000161.1:0-1723 GCA_031415475.1 Hyphomicrobium sp. | reverse complement strand
AATTGGGCGACGCCCGCGGCTCCGGCCACGCCGAACAGAAGCCCCACGATGATGGTCCGCCGGAACTGGATCATGAGACTTCTCACGATGTGATGAGGTGCGGCGCCCAATGCCAGCCGGATTCCAATCTCCTTCGTGCGCTGGGAAACCATGAACGACAGCACGCCGCCATACATGGGCTCGTGCGAACCGCCCATGATGTCCGTGCCGAATACGGCGGAGTCGGTTTCCTTCGGGCGCAACGGTGGGGCGATCGTGTCCGTCATCGTGTCCATTCCTTCTGTGAAGCCGTGGATATTAGAAGGAACATTGGCGCTATTGGCCGCCGGTCGTGAACTTCGTCCACAGCCGCGTCACGGTTCGCAATGACTTCGGATCACGGGGACGGGCGGCGAACAGTTTCGCCATCATGTCCTTCGGAGGATAGATGTTTGGGTTGGCGCGGATCGCCTCATCGACGAGTCCGGTGGCGGCCGAATTGGCGTTCGGATACCAGAAGCTGTTGGTGAACTGAGCGATGTTCTTGGGCGCCAGCAGGAAGTTGATGAAGGCATAGGCATTGTCGACGTTGGGAGCATCGGCTGGGATCGCGATCACGTCCGCGAACAGTTCGGTGCCGTCCTTAGGGATCGAATAGTCGACCTCGATGCCCGCCTTGCCTTCGGCGGCCCGTCCTGCGGCGATGAAAGCGTCGCCACTCCACCCGAGCGCCAGACAGATGTCACCTTGCGCCAGCTCGCCGATGATCGCCCCGGTCTTGAAGTGGCGGATGTAGGGACGGATCGCTATCAGCAGATCGCCGGCTTTCTTGATCTCCTCGTCGTTGGTCGAGAACGGGTCGAAGCCGAGATAACGCAGTGCGACCGACATGATGCCTTCCGGGCTATCGGCCATGGCGATACCGCAGTCCTTGAACTTGGCGGCCAGCTCAGGCTTGAAAATGATGTCGAGACTGTTGACCGGCGCATCCGTCATGCGCTCCTTGATTTTCCCCGGATTGTACATGATGCCGGTCGTGCCATAAGCGTATGGCAGTCCGTATTGGTTGCCTGGATCCTGGCTGGCGACGAACGCCATGATGTCGGCATTGAGGTCCTTGGCAATCGTCAGTTTGCTTTGGTCGAGCTTCTGCAAGGCTCCTGCGCTGATGAGGTTGCCGATGACCGAGGCCGTTGGCAAAACGATGTCGTAGCCCGACTTGCCGACCAGCAGCTTGGTTATCAGGAGTTCAGTCGACTCGAAGGTGTCGTAGACGACCTTGATGCCGGTTTCCTTTTCGAAATCCTCGATTACTTTCGGCGATACGTAGTCGTACCAGAAGAAGATGTTGACGCTCTTGTCGCCGGCCGCAACCGGGACGGCCGGACCACAAAGCACCAGGATGCACAGGACAAAGCTGCAGGCTGCGAGCAGACCAGAACGGCGCATGACTGGATCCTCCGGGTATCGTAAAACGAGCCGAATTTGCGATCTCGAACGGTGGCTCTTGCAGGGCGCAGTGACAAACGGTATTTCCTTGACAATGAGTTGCAGAAAACTCACGCGAAGGATCGTGTGCATCCATGGCCTTGCCGTCACTCAATGCAATCCGGGCGTTCGAGGCATCAGCGCGTCTGTTGAGCTTCAAGGACGCGGCTGAGGAATTAGGGCTCAGCCCGTCGGCGGTCAGCCGTCACATCCGCACCCTCGAACTGGCATTGGGTGTCGAGCTTTTCGAGCGAAA
>JANORU010000160.1:0-2397 GCA_031415475.1 Hyphomicrobium sp. | reverse complement strand
CGGCGGCAAGTTCGCGACCGCTGACGATCTGGCACGTGCATGCCGCGCCGCGTGCACCGCAGATCGTGGGCCGTATTTCGTTGTCTTGACCGGCGGCGAGCCCATGCTGCAAGTCGACAGCGCATTGATCGACGCGCTTCATGGCCGCGGATTTGCCATTGCCATCGAAACCAACGGCACGATCGCCGTTCCCGATCGCATCGACTGGATCTGCGTGTCACCCAAGGCCGGTGCGCCACTGGTGCAGACGAGCGGGGATGAATTGAAGGTCGTCTACCCACAGGCCGGCATCGATCCGGCCGCCCTCCTGGCACTCGAATTCGAGCATCGCTTCCTGCAGCCGATGGATGGTCCCGCTCAGGCCGAGAATACGGCCGCCGCGATGACCTACTGCATGGCACATCCGCCCTGGCGGCTCTCGGTGCAGACGCATAAAGTGTTGGGTATTCGATAGACGGAGCAGTTCCCTGACGCCTGGACACAGGAGCGGGTCATGACGTTCTCAACCGATACACCTTGGTTCGATATGGCCTTGCTATCCGCGTTCATGGTGGTTGGGCACATCGTCTTCGGGCATTTCGAGGAACAGACCCCGCGCTGGCGCAAGCTCCTGAAATTCGCTTTCATCCTCCTCTGCTCGGCGCTGATTTTGGCGACGCTGGGACGCCCGGTCTTTTACAGTGTGTTGGCGGTATGCCTCTTGTTGGTCATCATTGTTCACGCCTGGTGGCTGCCTAAAAATGGCATTAACGGTTGGACGGGGGAGCCGAAGGACAAATATTACCGCCTGCGGGGCTGGCCGTACCCGCCGGACGGACGGCCCAGCCCGAATAGGGATCAGAACGCCGGAAACCCTGCGGCGTGACAGGCCTGGAACGGGCGCCGAAAATCCCGTATTCAGCCGCCATGCGCATCTACAAGGACTTCCTGTTCGAGGCCGCACACTTCCTGCCGGGCGCCGCTCCGGGAACGGCGAACGCGCGCGTGCACGGCCATTCGTTCCGCGCCCGGATCGTGATTGACGGCGATCCCGATGCCGCGACCGGCTATGTCTTTCATTTCGAGGCGCTGGCCGCCGCCATGGCTGAGACGCAGGAGGCCCTCGACCATCGCATGTTGAACGAGGTCGAAGGGCTGTCGACGCCAACGCTCGAGCGGATCGCCGTCTGGATCTGGAACCGGCTCGACAATCGCGTGCCGGGCCTCGCTGAAGTTCATGTCAGCCGCGACAGCTGCCACGAAGGCTGCATCTATACCGGCCCGGCGCAGTCGGCGCGCTTGGCGGCGGAGTAGATTTCAGCATGGCCAAAGAGCCACCAAAAGTTTCTCAACTCGGCCGCCAGACCGCGCTGCCCGCAAGCCCGGACGAGGCCACACTCGATCGCGTGCCCAATCCGCACCCTGACGCGATCTACGTCGCGCGCTTTACGCAACCCGAGTTTACCTCGCTCTGCCCGGTGACGGGGCAACCCGATTTTGCCCATCTGGTCATCGACTATGTGCCGAACAAGTGGCTGGTCGAGAGCAAGTCGCTGAAACTCTATCTCGCCGCGTTCCGCAACCACGGCGCCTTTCACGAGGATTGCACGCTGGCCATCGGCAAGAAAATCTCTGAATTGCTCGCGCCGCGCTACCTCAGGATCGGCGGCTACTGGTATCCGCGCGGCGGCATGCCGATCGACGTGTTCTGGCAAACAGGCACGTTGCCCAAAGACGTGTGGCTGCCCGATCAGGGCGTCGCCCCCTACCGCGGCCGCGGCTGACGCGGCCTGATCGCCCGGCCGCCGGTTACGCCCACATCCAGTTGGCAAACAGAGCGGAGACGTAGGCAATCAGCGCGCACACTGGGAACGTCAGAACCCAGGCAAAGACGATCCGCCCGAGGACGCGAAATCGCACGTCGGACCATCGGCGCGAGGCCCCGACGCCGACAATACTGCTGCAGATGGTGTGGGTGGTCGACAGCGGAATGCCATAAATCGACGCCCCGAAAATCGTCGCCGAGGCTGCAGTCTCTGCGGCAAACCCCTGCCAGGACGAGAGCCGGGTCATTCTGGCGCCCAGGGTCTCGACGATGCGCCACCCGCCAGCGGCCGTGCCAAGTCCCATGGTCAGCGCGCAGATGATGATCACCCACCACGGAATAGTGAATTCCTTGGTCACGCCGCCGGCCAGCAGCGTCAGAGCAAAGACGCCCATGAACTTCTGACCATCGTTGAGGCCATGGTTGAAGGCCATTGACCCCGCCGACAGCATTTGCATCCGGTCGAAATTGCGCTTGGCGCGCATGGGCGACGCATTGCCAGCAAACTTGATGATCAGCTTGCCAAGCATCAGCGCTCCCAGGCAGCCAAGGCCGATCGACAACACCATACCGATGCCGACCTTCTGCCAGCC
>JANORU010000159.1:0-5479 GCA_031415475.1 Hyphomicrobium sp. | reverse complement strand
CAGCGGCTGGGACACGCCGGGCCGCATCAAGTTGTTCATCACCACCAAGCCAGACCTTCAGTTGAAGGAATGGGTGACGTCCGACGCCCAGGGGGTGGATACCCGGGTCGAAATCTCCGACGCGGTCAAGGGTGAGGAAATAGATACGGCGCAGTTTAAGATCCAGTCCCTTGTCAAAAAGACTTTAAGCCCATGAAATAGATAGGAAAAATCTATCAGGACGGCATCGAGAGGGAGCGCCGTCTCCGAATCTTAGTGTTGCACATTGGCCCCTAGGCAATCGAATGCCTGGGGACAAGGCCGCTATTCCGTTCAACTTTTCGTGATCAATGCGGGTGGCCCCTATTGAAAATGGGCAAGCTGCGCTTAACTACCTCACAGACAGGTTGCGTCTGATCTTCGGTAGCTCCCCCCCGTCTACCCCGAGGACGCACCTGAGGCGCCGGCTTCCCTCCCGGTGCCACGCGCGAGAGCGCTGAGCGCCCAACTTCGCCCCCCGGAGTTGGGCGCTCTTTCGTTTTAGAACGACTGGCGTTTTAGAATGATTGCAGATTGAAGCTGCGCCGTGGGCTAATTTGCCGATCAGTGGATCGAGACGGGAGCCACGTCGTCGGCCAACCGCGACGTGCGTGGCAGGTGCGAAATCGAACTCTCGATCGCCTGATCGACACCCTTCAGCTCTTGCAGCACAAGCGACAGCCGGCCGGAAATGCAGCGCAGGAAATGATCGGCGATGCCGGCATCTTCCATCATGATGTCGTGGATGTCTTCGCGCGATATACGAAGTGCGCGGACCGTACCGCGGGCGACGACAGTCGTGCTGTACGTGGTTTCGATCAACATCGCCATTTCGCCGAGCAGCGAGCCGGGCGGTACACTGTCGGCTTCAGCGATCATTGCTTGTGACGAAGCCCAAGCCGCATCGCCCTCGATAATGATGACACTTGCATCCGCGGCATCGCCCTCGCGAACGATGATGCTGCCGGGCTTGTAGATGATGCGGCCGGCGCGGCGTACGATCTCCGTGATCTGCAGCGGCTTCAAGCCGCGAAACAAGGGATGCACAATAAGGGCTTGGGCGAGGGCGCTGATGGCCATGACGCGATGGGTCCTGTCGACGGGTACACAAAATGCGTGGGACCGATCGCAGGGAAACGCCGCAAAATGCCGGTCAGAGCCGTGAAGCTCGGCTGATTCGCTGGTGCGGGTCGAGGGGGCTGTGGGCGAGGCGGGGATAGGCTGGGGACGATGCGTGCGTAACCGATCAAGGAACGAGCTTGTAGCCGCCGGCTTCGGTCACCAGGATCTCTGAGTTTGACGGGTCTTTCTCGATCTTTTGCCGGAGGCGATAGATGTGGGTTTCGAGCGTATGGGTGGTGACGCCGGCGTTGTAGCCCCAGACTTCGAGCAGCAGTGTTTCGCGCGGCACGACTTTTTCACCGGCCCGGTAAAGATACTTCAGGATCGAGGTCTCTTTTTCCGTCAGGCGAATCTTGCTGCCCTTTTCGTCGAGCAGAAGTTTCGAGGCCGGCTTGAACTGATAGGGCCCGATCGAGAACACCGCATCTTCGCTTTGTTCGTGCTGACGAAGCTGAGCGCGAATCCGGGCGAGCAGCACGGCGAATTTGAATGGCTTGGTGATGTAGTCGTTGGCGCCGGAATCGAGCCCCAAAATCTGATCGGCGTCGGAATCGTTGGCCGTCAACATGATAACCGGGTTTTTAAAGCCGGCCTTGCGCAGGTGCTTGACGGCCTCGCGGCCATCCATGTCGGGTAAATTGACGTCGAATACCAGGAGGTCAGGCTGATTGGCCTTCACCCAGTCGATGCCGCGCGTCGCCGTATTGGCATCGGCGACGTCGAACTCTTCATAAAGCGAGAGCTGGTCCTTTAATGAGCCGCGCAGATCCTCGTCGTCGTCTACGAGCAGGATTCGGCGGGCCGTCATGTGTGGAGTTCCTTCTCGGTCGGGGACGTGCGTCGTAAGCCTGCGAGCGCTTTAGGGATGCCGAGCCCGGTCGTTATGGTATCAACTGCCGGCCGAGGCATGTCACGGCCTTATCCTTGAGAAAATGCAGAAAAACCCCACCCATCGTCAACTGTTTGTGAGGGCGCTTTCTGGCAAGTCCAGCCGCGGGCGGCTTGTTCTTGGCAGTTGGTCGGTTCCTTGTGCGCTTGGCCAGACGGGGCGGAAGGCTTTGAAGCGCGAGGGCGATGGCGCCACTCCGTTCGGCCGATTTGAAATTCTCCAAGCGTTCTATCGACGCGACCGGATATCGCGGCCTTCGACCGCCATTCCGCTGCGTCATCTCCAGCCAAACGACGGCTGGTGCGATGCGCCCGCTGATCGCAACTACAACCGCCTGGTACGATATCCCTATCCGGCCAGTGCCGAACAGATGTGGCGTGCCGATGGGCTCTACGATCTCGTTGTCGTTCTTGGCCACAACGATGCGCCGAGGATTCGCGGTCTGGGCAGCGCCGTGTTTCTGCACGTCGCGCGTGATGCCTACCCTCCGACTGAGGGATGCATCGCAATTGCCCGGCCGCATCTCGTCCGGCTGCTGGGGATGATCGGTCGTGGGATGCACTTGGCCACCCGGTAGTGGGTGCTGCCAACAGAGCTGCAAATAAAAAGGACCCGAAGCGCGGGGCTCCGGGTCCAAGACGAGCGCTGCTAGGGGAAGCTGACGCCCGGGAGAACACTTGAGAGAACCGGGCGGCGGAGGAGGAGGAATGCCGCCGCCCGGCTTCGTTGAGCGCGAGACTTAGTAGTTGTAAGCCCGTTCGCCGTGATCGGTGATGTCGAGGCCTTCGCGTTCCTTGTCCTCGATCGGACGCAGACCAACGAGAAGATCAACCAGCTTGAACAGGATCAGCGAACCAACGCCGGACCACAGCAGGACGAGGCCAACAGCCTTGGCTTGCGCCATGAAGGCGATCGTCAGGTCGTAGGCCGCGACGGTCAGTTCACCGGGCTTCGAGATGTAGTCCGGTATGCCTGTGCCGCCGAGGTCGGGGTTGACGAGGATGCCCGTGGCAAGGGCGCCGATGATGCCGCCGATGCAGTGGATGCCGAACACGTCGAGGCTATCGTCATAGCCGAGTGTGTTCTTCACACCCGAGCAGAAGATGTAGCACACGACGCTGACCGCGAGGCCGAGCACGATCGAGCCCATCACGCCGGCAAAGCCGCATGCCGGGGTAATCGCGACAAGGCCGGCAACCACGCCTGACACCAGACCGAGGAGCGATGGCTTGCCCTTGGCGAGCCATTCGACCGTGATCCATGACAGTGCGGCAGCAGCGGTTGCGACGAACGTGTTGATCATAACCTGACCGGCGAAGGCGTTGGCTTCGAGGTTCGAACCAACGTTGAAACCGAACCAGCCGACCCACAGAAGTGCGGCGCCGATCATGCACATGGTGAGCGAGTGCGGAGCCATCGCTTCCTTGCCGTGGCCGACGCGGCGGCCGAGCAGCAAGCAGCCGACGAGACCGGCGATACCGGCGTTGATGTGCACCACGGTGCCGCCAGCGAAGTCGAGAGCGCCCCACTGGAATATCTTACCTGCGTCCATCAGCACGCCGTCGAGCGCCGCCTGAGCAGCAATCTTGGCTTCGCCTTCGACCGCGTCGGCAACAGCTTTGGCTGCATTGCCGAAGATATCCGGGCCGCCCCAGTACCAAACCATGTGAGCAACGGGGAAGTAGATGCAGGTGGCCCAGAGTGCCATGAACAGCATCACAGCCGAGAACTTCATACGCTCGGCGACGGCGCCGAGGATGAGAGCTGGCGTGATGCAAGCGAAGGTCATCTGGAAGACGATGTAGACGTATTCCGGAATGTAAACGCCGTTAGAGAACGTCGCCGCGACGGTGGTTGAATCGACGCCGGTCAGGAAGGCCTTGGAGAAGCCGCCGACGAAGTCGTTGAGGGCGCCGCCGTTGGTAAAGGCCATCGAGTAGCCGTAGAGAATCCACAGCAGCGAGACGAGACAAAGTGTCGAGAACACCTGCATGCACATCGAGAGCATGTTCTTGGTGCGCACGAGCCCGCCATAGAACAGGGCGAGACCGGGAACAGTCATGAGCAGGACGAGGACGGTACAGATTATCATAAACGCCGTATCACCCTTGTTGGGAACCGGCGGAGCGTCAGCGGCCAAGGCCGGGACGGCGAACAGAGCGAGGGCGAGTGCCCCGCCTGCACAGCGTCTGACGCAAGGTGAAAGTCGTGATTGCATGTCTTAGTTTCCTCTTGGGTCCAGTGTCAGCGATGAATGGGTTGCGTCACAGCGCTTCGTCGTCGGTCTCGCCGGTGCGAATGCGAACCGTCGATTCGATGCCTGAGACAAAGATTTTGCCGTCGCCGATTTGCCCGGTCCGGGCGGCGGCGGTGATGGCCTCTACGGCTTTGGCCACCTGGGCGGTTGGCACGACAGCCTCGATTTTCACTTTCGGAAGAAAGCTCACGGCGTATTCGGCGCCACGATAAATCTCGGTATGTCCCTTCTGCCGTCCGTACCCCTTGACCTCTGTAACGGTCATGCCCTGCAGGCCGAGGTCGGTGAGTGCTGCACGCACCTCCTCCAGCTTGAATGGTTTGATGATGGCTGTGATCAGCTTCATGGCACCCCCTTGGCTCCAATTTCACGCTCGGCGACGCCCTTCGGAGTGAAAGACGGCCGCGTCGAAGCAAGGAGAGTCAAGACCTGTGCCAGTTTGCGGGTTCTGATATAACAATCTGAAATATATACATAAATAGACAGGTGGGGTTTGCCGGCTAACGGTTAATCATTGGTAGAACGATTAAAAATTATGCAGTCAAACTCAATTGACCATTATTTGAGCACGAATGCCGTATCGCGCTTGCGGATGAGTCCTTCCTGGGCGACCGAGGCGATCAAGGTGCCGTCGCGGGTGAACACTTCACCGCGGCAAAAGCCGCGGGCGGAATGGGCGCTGGGGCTGTCCTGGGTGTAGAGCAGCCAGTCGTCGGCCCGGAACGGGCGGTGGAACCACATGGCATGGTCGAGGCTCGCCAGCTGGATGTCGCTATCAAAGAGCAGCTTGCCGTGAGCGATGAGGGCGGTGTCGAGCAGGGTAAAGTCCGAGGCGTAGGCCAGCACGCACTGATGCAACTTCATATCGTCGGGCAGGCGGCCGTTGGCCCGCATCCAAATGTGTTGCTGGGGCGGTGCCGGATCGCGCGACAGGTAACGGGAAACATCGACAGGGCGAAGTTCGATCGGCCGCTCGCGCCGCCAATAGCTCTTCATGTTCTCGGGCAGGTAATCGATCAGCTTGGCCATCGTTTCGGTGGCGCTCGGCAGGCTTTCGGGCGGCGGCACGTCGGGCATTTTGGCCGAATGCGCGTAGCCCTCCTCCGGCTTGTGGAAGGAGGCGCTCATCGTGAAAATGATTTTTCCGTGTTGGGTGGCCTTGACCCGGCGGGTCGTGAAGCTGCCGCCATCGC
>JANORU010000158.1:0-14678 GCA_031415475.1 Hyphomicrobium sp. | reverse complement strand
CCGGAAGAGAACGTCAAGGATCTCGCGGACATCCCCGAAGAGGTTAAGAAGAAGCTGGAACTCCTTCCTGCCGCTCGGATGGAAGATGTGCTGAGGATCGCGCTGGTGCGTCAGCCGCAAGCGATTTCCTGGGATGATGCGGCGGAGGCGGCCGCTATCGTCAAGGAAGACGGCAAAGACACGACCGGCATCACCGCCCACTGATGTGACGCTGTAGAGGTAATTAATTGCGGCCCCGCAGGCGGTTAACGCCTGTGGGGCCGCGTCATTTCGGCCGCCACCGGCTAGGTCATTTGCCAGCAATTGGCGGGTTTTTAGTCTTGACGAGGCCGGAAAATGTGCGCTTTGTGCCGCCTCTTGGCTCCCAGGCCTCGGTTGCATTTCGTGTGAGACCAGACATGGTTCATCCTTTCGAGATGCCGTCGCCGGTTCGACGACCCTGGACGAACTCAATCCCAGAAGAAGGACGCTTACAATGAGCAAAAAAGATTTGATTGATGCGGTTGCCCGCGATTGTGAACTGACCAAGGAAAAGGCCACCTCGGTTGTCGACGCCGTCTTGGCCCACATCCGCTCCGCTATGCAGGCCGGCAACGACGTCCGTATTCCCGATTTCGGAACCTTCAAGGTTTCGGCACGCAAGGCCCGCGAAGGCCGCAATCCCGCGACCGGCGCGACCATCAACATCCCGGCCTCCAAGGTGCCGAAGTTCACGCCCGCAAAAGGCCTGAAGGATGCGCTGAACTAATGAGGTTTTGGGGACGAGGGATTGGGGACTAAGTGCATTTATTCCCTAGTCCCTGACACCTAGTCTCTGACCTTCCGGGAGGTTAGCTCAGCGGTAGAGCGCTTCGTTTACACCGAAGATGTCGGGGGTTCGATCCCCTCACCTCCCACCATTTGATCTGCCAAGATTCAAAGGCCGAGGCTGGAAACAACTTGATCGAGATAGCCCATGTAGGCTGCCAGACCGAGCAGCGCGAACGTGGCCATTGGTATGGTCGACTTGTGCTTGTTGAAGACGTAGCCCGCCGCCACCATGCCGCCGAGGACAACGGTAGCCGTCGCAGTCCCGAGTACATATGCACCGGGATCCATAAAGCTTGCCTGGAATGACGAAATGTCCATAGCCGCAAACCCGACGATCAATTCCCTCACTCTACGCCACGCGATCTAAACCTTAGTTACAGGGATGCTTAAAATTCTCTATACCAGCGGTGCGCCGGCTGGCCGAGAGTAGCAGGAGGCCTGACGCAACTGCCGCCAAAGTCTCGAAATTGGGGTTTGTCACTATGACCGTCTCACTCTACCAGATCGCGGTGCCGTCGTTCACCAAGCACCTCGAAGCGCTCGACGCGATGCTCGACAAGGCGGCGGCCTATGCCGAGGCAAAGATGGTCGATCCCGAGACGCTGCTGTCGGCGCGGCTCTATCCCGACATGTACACGTTCAAGAAGCAGGTTCAGTCAGCCTGCGATTTCGCAAAATTGAGCGTTGGCCGTTTGGCGAGCTTGACACCGCCCGTGCATGACGACAGCGAGCAGACGTTTGCCGACCTGAAGCGTCGGATTGCCGAAACTTTGGCTGTGCTTAGCAGTGCCAAGCCCGAGGTTATGGATGCGTCGGAAGCCCGTGAGATTAACATCAAGGCCGGCCCGCGCGAGCTGACGTTCACGGGAACCGAGTACCTGCTGCATTTTGCGCTGCCGAACTTCTATTTCCATTGCGCCACGGCGTACGGCATCTTGCGTCACAACGGCCTGGATATCGGCAAGCGCGATTTCATGCGTCGCATGCCTGTGGCTTGACTACTGGAGGACGACCGGATGGCATTGATTGGAGTGCTCGTAGCGGCGTTAGCTGCTGGTTGGTTGTGTGGGAAATGGCATTCGGCCGCCATTGTTGGAGCTTTCGTTTATCTAGGTGTGACGCTGCTTCCAGTGGCGATTGCTGCGCCATCAATAGACGCCTTCTGGGCCTTTTTGGAATCTGGGCATAAAATTTTCGGCAACCTCATTTTTCTTGAGCCCCTCGGGGGGGCAATCGGCGGTATGCTAGGTCTGGCGGTCGCTAGATTTGCCGCAAGCCGACGAAAATCTAGCGCTTAACTCAGCTTGACGCGGGGTGCTCATTCACGTATCCCACGCTCGTGACCGCGGCGGGAAACCGTGCGCGACGCTACGGTTTGCGGGAGTAGCTCAGTTGGTTAGAGCGCCGCCCTGTCACGGCGGAGGCCGCGGGTTCAAGTCCCGTCTCTCGCGCCATTTTTCTTCTCACGACATCTGATCCTCGCTTCGCTCGGGATGCCTCCGTGGGGCGGCGCTTGGGCCGGGCGCCGGCTGTGCGGAGCACGGCTTCGCCATGGCGGCGCCGGGAAGATTCATAGTCATCCCAGTATCCAATTCTCAACCCGTCGCTGTTTGGCTGCTAGCCGGACGCGGCACGCGGCTTTTGGTTCGGTTGCGCCAATATGCGAGCTGCGTTACCACCAACATGATTTGTCTTTGACGGTCGGCGCTGGTCGCCGTCCGCTCGCGGAGTGCCCGATGCCGCTCTTGCTTGAACAATACATGCCGCTCGCCGTGTTCCTCGGCGTCGCGCTGGCGTTCATGGGTATTCTGATGCTGGCGCCGTTTGTCGTCGCCGTCAAAAATCCGGACCCGGAAAAAGTCTCGGCCTACGAGTGCGGGTTCAATGCCTTCGACGACGCCCGCATGACGTTTGATGTCCGGTTCTATCTGGTCTCGATTCTGTTCATCATCTTCGATCTCGAAATCGCGTTCCTGTTTCCATGGGCAGTGGCGTTCAAGGAGCTTGGCGTCTTTGGGTTCTGGTCGATGATGCTGTTCCTCGTCGTGCTGACCATCGGCTTCATCTACGAGTGGCGGAAGGGTGCGCTCGAATGGGATTGATTGTTCCGCCAGAGTTCACGCGCGATACCGCGAAAGAAGGTGCTGGCGGGGCCAGTGGCTTGGCGCTGCCGGGCGATCCGACCTTCACCGCTATTTCGAACGAACTTGCCGACAAGGGCTTCCTGGTCACCTCAACGGACGATCTCATCAATTGGGCGCGCACCGGCTCGCTGATGTGGATGACGTTTGGTCTGGCCTGCTGCGCTGTTGAAATGATGCAGGCCTCGATGCCGCGCTATGACCTCGAACGCTTTGGCTTCGCACCGCGCGCTTCGCCGCGCCAGTCGGATGTCATGATCGTCGCCGGCACGCTCACCAACAAGATGGCGCCGGCGCTGCGCAAGGTCTACGATCAGATGCCGGAGCCGCGTTACGTGATCTCTATGGGCTCGTGCGCCAACGGTGGCGGCTATTATCACTATTCCTATGCCGTGGTGCGCGGCTGCGATCGCATTGTGCCTGTCGATATCTATGTACCGGGCTGCCCGCCGACGGCAGAAGCTCTGCTTTATGGTGTGCTGTTGCTTCAGCGGAAGATCCGCCGGACAGGAACGATTGAGCGGTAAGTCATGAGCGATGTTCTCGGAGACCTTGGCTCGCATATTGTGGGCCTCATGCCGGACAGGTCTGGCGGCGCGCATGTGTCTCGCGGCGAGCTGACGATTACGCTCGGCTCGGCGCACATCGCGGAGACGCTCAAACTTCTGCGCGACGATCCAAAGTGTCAGTTCGAGGTCCTGATCGATATTTGCGGCGTCGACTATCCCGAGCGCGAGAAGCGCTTCGAAGTCGTCTACCACCTGCTTTCGCCGCGCTTGAATCAGCGCATTCGCGTCAAGATTTCGGCTGATGAGACGACGCCGGTCGCCAGCGTGACCGACATTTTCCCAGCCGCCAATTGGTATGAGCGCGAAGCCTACGATATGTACGGCATCCTGTTCAGCGGCCATCCGGACCTGCGCCGCTTGCTCACCGACTACGGCTTCCAAGGGTATCCCTTACGTAAGGATTTTCCGCTCACCGGTTATGTCGAGGTGCGCTACGACGATGAAATGAAGCGCGTCGTCTATGAGCCTGTGAAACTCACACAGGAATTCCGGTCGTTTGATTTCGAGAGCCCGTGGGAAGGTATCCGCGACGCGCTGCCAGGCGACGAGAAAGCCAGTCGCGCGTGACGCACGTCCCAATTGCCAGGAGGCAGCCATGGATGAAGACTTCATCGGGAAAATTATGTTCGGATTGGTCGTTCTTGCGGCCGTTGTGTTCGATTGGCCGCGCGCGTTAGCGGGCTTCGTTGTTGGCTTTGCCGGTCGCCGGATGCGCTATCATTGGATTTGGATTGCCATCGGAGCGGTGCTGGTCGCGGCGGCCGGCGAACTCATTTACTCCATCATAGGCCGCACCCCGGGCATGGACTGGGGAAGCTTTACGTGGGGCCTGATCGCAGCCGGTGCCGGCGCGCTCGGCGTCATGCGCCTCTTCAGCCACATGATGGACGATGTCGGGGCGCCGAAGTGAAGCCGACCTTAAGGCCCGGCGATAAAGCCCGTCTCGAGTTCACGGTTCCGGCCAGCAAGACCGTGCCAAATCTTTACCCCGAGGCGCATGAGTTCCAGCAAATGCCGACGGTGTTCGCGACCGGGTTCATGGTCGGCCTGATGGAATGGGCGTGCCTCAAGGTGCTTGAACCGCATCTTGATCCCGGCGAAGGCTCGCTCGGCATTCATATCGACGTGTCGCACACGGCTGCGACCGTCCCTGGCCAGGTCGTGACCGTCGATGCCGAGTGCACGAGCGTCAATGGCCGCCGCGTCATGTTCAAGGTCGTCGCCCACGACGGCCTCGACAAAATCGGCGACGGGCGGCATGAGCGGATGATCGTCGCCTGGGACAAGTTCGTGTCCAAGGTCAACGCCAAGGCCAAGGCGGCGCGCGTTGCGGCAATCGAGCATGCCGGCGCTGGGAGCAGAAAATGACAGCGTCGAGCGACTTTATGGGTCATTGTCTGTGCGGGGCGGTGACCTTTACCGCCAAGGCGAAGTCGCACGATGTGGCCGTCTGTCATTGTGGCATGTGCCGGCGCTGGGCTGGCGGACCACTGTTCTTCGTCGAGGCCGTTGGTGCACCGGCGTTCACGGGACGGGAGCATATCGCGATCTACAAGTCGTCCGAGTGGGGCGAGCGGGGATTTTGCCGGACTTGCGGAACGTCATTGTTCTGGAAATTGGCCGGAGAAGACCGCTACACAATCGCCGCCGGCGCCCTCGACGAGCAGGGGGTGTTGCATTTGGCCACAGAGATCTTCATCGAGGACAAGCCGGACTACTATGCCTTCGCCAACGACACGGTGAAGTTGACCGGCGAAGATGCGATGACGGATTTTGCACCCGCCAATTCCAAGACCGAGTGAGACAATGGCCGAAACCGAAATCCGCCAGTTCAACATCAACTTCGGGCCGCAGCATCCGGCAGCCCACGGCGTGCTGCGCCTCGTGCTGGAGCTTGATGGCGAAGTTGTCGAACGGGTCGATCCGCATATTGGCCTCCTGCATCGCGGCACCGAGAAGCTGATCGAGCACAAAACCTACCTGCAGGCGATCGGCTACTTCGACCGGCTCGATTACGTCGCGCCGATGAACCAGGAGCATGCCTTCTGCTTGGCGGCCGAAAAACTCCTTGGGCTCGAAATTCCGAAGCGCGCCCAGTTGATCCGTGTTTTGTTTTCTGAGATTGGCCGGCAGTTGTCGCATCTCTTGAATGTCACTACGCAAGCGATGGACGTCGGCGCCTTGACGCCGCCGCTGTGGGGCTTCGAAGAGCGCGAAAAACTGATGGTGTTTTATGAGCGGGCGTCCGGCTCGCGCATGCATGCTAAGTATTTTCGCATCGGCGGCGTGCATCAGGATCTGCCGCCGGAATTGATCGACGACATCCATGGGTGGTGCGATCCGTTCCTCAAAGTGCTCGACGACATCGACGGGCTTTTGACCGAAAACCGGATTTTCAAGCAGCGCAACGTTGATATCGGCGTCGTCGGCCTCGATGAAGCCTTCGCTTGGGGCTTTTCGGGCGTCATGGTGCGCGGCTCGGGCGCGGCCTGGGACTTACGCAAATCCCAGCCTTACGAATGCTATTCGGAGTTCGATTTCGACATCCCTGTCGGTAAGAACGGCGATTGCTATGACCGCTATCTGTGCCGAATGGCTGAGATGCGCGAGAGCGTGAAAATCATGAAGCAGGCGTGCGAAATGCTCCGCTCGGCGGAAGGTGCAGGCCCCGTATCAACTGAGAATAAGAAGGTGGTGCCGCCGAAGCGCGGTGAGATGAAGCGATCGATGGAAGCGCTGATCCATCACTTCAAACTCTACACCGAGGGCTTCCATGTTCCGGCCGGTGACGTGTATGCGGCGGTCGAAGCTCCTAAAGGCGAGTTCGGCGTTTATCTCGTCGCCGACGGCTCGAACAGGCCGTATCGGTGCAAGATCCGCGCGCCCGGCTTCCCGCACTTGGCGGCCATGGACCATCTGAACCGCGGTCACATGCTGGCCGACGTGTCCGCCATCCTCGGTTCGCTCGATATCGTGTTCGGGGAAATTGACCGCTAGGTGGGCGGGCGCTCGCATCCGGCGGCTATTGCCGGACCTTATTCATCAACGTTGGCCAGAACCCCGGCGTAGGCGTTTTGCCGCCCTCGGTAAAATCGGCATCGATGACTTCGTCGATGCGATGGCGTGGCGGCGTGCCTTCGCACTCCAAGAATGCGATACAGGCGTCGATGTTCATGAGGTACTCGCCGCTCGTCAGCCAGCTTTCCTCGATTTTCATACGTTCGAGATCGTCAGCTGTCAGCAGACCGGTCAGCATGCCAATCCAGCGGTGATAGGGCTCTGTGTCCCAATCCCCGTTGTCTTCATGCTGGGCTACGTGATCGCGGATACGCTTGAGCGCAGCGATAACGGAACGCACGCGGTGACTATCGTGCCCCATGGCCGACGGAAAAATCTTGTTACCAAGACCCCCTTGCTTCTTCCCTGATCATTGTTACCGCAGATCTGCCCATTCGTCGATCGCGAGAGCAGAAAAGCCTGGCACTTTATACGTTGATCCAAGAGGTCAACAAACGCCAGTGAATTACAGTTTTTACTGCATTTCTTGAATGACAGTCAGGACCGTGCAAATCGGACTTGCCGTCATTGCAAATTGACGCTCCTGAAAAACTTCAGTGTGTGAGGCCGGCTGCTGCGTCCTTAACCTCACAAACCGGCAATTCTGGCGTGGTTGCCCTAAAATTGCGAAACAAACAGGGTAGCCCCCATCCGAGATCAGGCAAGTTCGGGGTCGGCCGCCGCGTGCTTTGGTGAGGACAAAACGATGATCGACGCAATGTTTCTGTTGGCTGTCGGTGCCTTTGGCTGGGGTCTGTCGCTCGCGACCTACCGGATGTTCGCCCGCCGGAATGGCTGGCCAATGGGCTCGCTGCAGGCAGATTTGCCGGCCGTGCCGACGATCCTGGGGCTGTGCGCCCTGATGGTGGGTCTCCTGTTCGCCGCGGCTCGGGGCCCGGAATTGGGCGGCTGGGTGATCCTGCTGTTCGGCGTCTTACTGGCGGTCTTTTGGACAGGGTTTCTGCGCGTCGGGTCGCAAATCTCGCTTTTTCTCGCGCCAATTGCGACCGCCCTCCTGTTGGTCAGCTGGCTTAGCGACTTCGACAAGGTGCAATGGTTGCGCACCGATCTTGCCGGCCCTCATCTCACTTCGGTTGCGATGATGACACCTGAAGTTCCCGTCCGGCACTAAAACCAAACACGACTTCAGTTCGGCATGGTCCGCGCGCTTCGCGCGTGTTCGCTTCGCGACATCCGGGCGCGGCCCATAGCCCATGGTCGAGGCGGCTCCGCGCTTGCTTAACGGGGCCTCAGGCCGTACTCCAAATCCAACAAGACCGGCGGGTGCGAACCGCAAGTTCGCGCTGCAACATCCGGTCGCTTTTGGAGCGGGTTTATGGCCGTTCGCCGCCTACATCCGGACCAGCCGGCAAGCTTCGCCCTGACGGCGGAGAATTTGGCATGGGCTGAAGCAACAATCGCCAAGTACCCGGCCGGCAAGCAGGCCTCGGCCGTTATCCCGATACTTTGGCGCGTCCAAGAGCAGATCGGCGGGTGGGTGACCGAGCCGTCGCTGCGCGTGGTCGCTGACCTGCTCGGTATGGCCTACATTCGGGTCTACGAGATTGCGACCTTCTACACGATGTTTCAGCTGGGCCCGATTGGCTCGAAGGCGCATGTCCAGGTGTGCGGCACGACGCCGTGCATGCTGCGTGGCTCGAAGGATCTGATCGCCGTCTGCAAGCATCGGATCGCCGAGGACCCGTTCCATTTGTCGGACGACGGCGCGTTCTCATGGGAAGAGGTCGAGTGCCTCGGCAGTTGCGCCAATGCGCCGATGATCGAAGTCGGCAAGGACACCTACGAGGATCTGACCGCGGCCAAACTCGACGAGCTGCTTGATGCCTTCGCTGCTGGCCGCACTCCGAAGCCTGGGTCGCAGACTGGACGAACCGCCTCATGCCCCGAGGGCGGGCCGACGACGCTGACGGATGCGGCGCTGTACGACGGTTCGCGGATCGGGGCGTGGACGAAGCGGCTGCACCTCGTCGCGTCGAATGACGCGCCTGTTTCAGCCGCGTCAACACCTCAACCCGCACCGGCACCCGCAACCGCCGCCTTGGCACAACCGGCGGCGCAGCCTTTTGTCCATCCAGCCGCGTTAGCCGCGATGGCCAATGCCGGTCTCGTCAAGGACCTCGAGGCGCGCGGATCGAAGCCCATGAGCAGCGACGAGCTGGCCCGCATGCGCGACATGAACCGGTTCAACGGCCCGCTCGGCTACGGGGCCGCCACGGCCGAGCCTGCACCGGCCAAGCCTGCACTTCTCTCCGCGCCGCGCGGCGGCAAGGGTGACGACCTCGGGCTCATTTGGGGCGTCGCCGACAAGCTTGCCGCCCGCATGAACGAGCTTGGCGTCTGGCATTTCGACCAGATCGCGGCGTGGGCGCCTGCAGAAGTGGCCTGGTTCGAAAACGAAATGCCGGGCTTCAAGGGCCGCATCGTGCGCGACAAGTGGATCGAGCAGTGCGTGAAGCTCGCGTCCGGCTGGCGCCCCGACGGCAGCGTCGGCGAACGGCCGAAGGAGTGAGGGTCAATGCTCGCTGATCAGGACCGCATCTTCACCAACCTCTATGGCTTCCAGGACGCGAGCCTCAAGGGCGCGATGTCGCGCGGCGCGTGGGATGGCACCAAGCTGCTGATCGAGCAGGGCCATGACTGGATCATCAACGAGATCAAGTCGTCGGGTCTCAGGGGCCGCGGCGGCGCCGGATTCCCGACCGGCCTCAAATGGTCGTTCATGCCCAAGGCCGACTCGCGCCCAAGCTACCTCGTCATCAATGCCGACGAGTCCGAGCCGGGCTCGTGCAAGGACCGCGAAATCCTCCGCCACGATCCGCATCTGCTGATCGAAGGCGCGTTGCTCGCCTCGTTCGCGATGCGCGCGCATACCTGCTACGTCTATGTGCGCGGCGAATACATCCGGGAGCGCGAAGCCTTTCAACGCGCGGTCGATGAAGCCTATGCCGCCAAACTGATCGGCAAGAACAACGTCCACGGCTGGGATTTCGATCTCTATGTCCATCACGGCGCGGGTGCCTACATCTGTGGCGAAGAGACGGCCCTACTCGAAAGTCTTGAAGGCAAGAAGGGCCAACCGCGCCTGAAGCCGCCGTTCCCGGCCAACGTTGGCCTCTACGGCGCGCCGACCACGATCAACAATGTCGAGAGCATCGCGGTCGTGCCGGACATTCTGCGGCGCGGGGCGACGTGGTTTGCCCAGATCGGCAAGCCGAACAACACCGGCACCAAGCTGTTCCAGATTTCCGGACACGTCGAGAAGCCGTGTGTGGTCGAAGAAGAGATGGGTATTCCGCTGCGCGAGCTGATCGAACGTCATGCCGGCGGCGTGCGCGGGGGATGGGATAATCTTCTCGCCGTCATTCCCGGCGGCTCGTCGGTGCCGTGCGTACCGGCCGGGCAGTGCCAGGACTTGACCATGGATTTCGACGCCCTGATGAAAGTGAAGTCGGGCCTCGGCACGGCGGCGCTGATCGTCATGGACAAGTCGACCGACATCGTCCGCGCCATCGCCCGCATTTCCTATTTCTATAAGCACGAGAGTTGTGGCCAGTGCACGCCATGCCGCGAAGGCACCGGCTGGATGTGGCGCGTCTTGGAACGCATGGCCGAGGGCCGCGCCGAGAAGCGCGAGATCGATCTGCTGTTCGATGTGACCAAGCAAGTCGAAGGCCACACCATTTGCGCGCTGGGAGACGCCGCCGCCTGGCCGGTGCAGGGCTTAATCCGCCACTTCCGGCCCGAGATCGAAGCCCGCATCGACAGCTATCACGCGGCCCACCGCGAGGCGGCGGAGTAACCCATGCCAAAGAAGCTGATCGTCGACGGCAAAGACATCGAAGTCGAGGACGGCACCACGCTGATGCATGCGTGCGAGGCCGCCGGCGCCGAGATCCCGCGCTTTTGCTATCACGAGCGTCTGTCGATCGCCGGCAACTGCCGCATGTGCCTCGTCGAAGTCGAAGGCAGCCCGAAACCGATCGCCTCGTGCGCCATGATCGTCAACGATCTGCCGCCCAACCGCGATGGCTCGCCGAAGAAGATCTCGACCAAAAGCGCGGTCGTCAAAAAGGCGCGCGAAGGTGTGATGGAATTTCTGCTCATCAACCACCCTCTCGATTGCCCGATCTGCGATCAGGGCGGGGAGTGCGATCTGCAGGATCAGGCGATGGCGTTCGGCATCGGCGGCTCGCGCTATCAGGAAAACAAGCGCGCGGTCGAGGACAAGAACATCGGCCCGCTGATCAAAACGCAAATGACGCGCTGTATCCATTGCACGCGCTGTGTCCGCTATATGACGGAAGTTGCCGGCGTCGAAGAGCTGGGCCTCATCGGCCGTGGCGAGGACGCCGAAATCACCACCTATCTCGAAAAGGGTATCCTGACCGAGATGAGCGCCAACGCGGTCGATCTCTGTCCGGTCGGCGCACTGACCCACCGGCCGTGGGCACATAACGCACGACCGTGGGAATTGAAAAGCACGGAATCGATCGACGTGACGGATGCGGTCGGCTCGGCTATTCGCGTCGATACGCGCGGGCGCGAAGTGATGCGCATTCTGCCGCGCAACAACGACGCCGTGAACGAGGAATGGATTTCCGATAAGACGCGACACGTCGCCGATGGCCTGCGCACGCAGCGGCTCGACCAGCCGTATGTCCGTCGCAACGGCAAGCTGCAGGAAGCAAGCTGGAACGAAGCCTTCGACGCCGTGGCGCAGCGCTTGAAGTCGGTCAACCCGGCGCGCATCGGCGCGATCGCCGGCGATCTTGCGGGTGCCGAAGACATGTTCGCTCTCAAGGATCTGCTTGCGCGCCTTGGCTGTAAAAATATCGATGGCCGTGAACCGGGCTCGGCGCTCGATCCCAAACTCGGCCGTGCAAGCTACGTGTTCAATGCAACGATTTCGGGTATCGAACTGGCGGATGCGATCTTGCTTGTCGGCACCAATCCGCGGCTCGAAGCTGCCGTGCTCAATTCTCGCATCCGCAAGCGCTGGCGCAATGGCGGCCTCTCGGTCGGACTCGTCGGCGAAAAGGCGGATCTTGGATATCCGGCGCAGTACCTGGGCGCCGGACCGGCGGTATTGTCCGACATTGCAAGCGGGCGCAACGCGTTCGCCGAAGTCCTGAAATCGGCCAAGCGGCCGATGGTCATTGTTGGCGCAGGCGCTGCCGCGCGCGGCGATGGTGCAGCTGTGCTGTCGATGGCGGCCAAAATCGCAGCCGACGCCTCGCACGGCAAAGATATGGGCGCAGCCGCATTCAACGTTCTCCACTCGGCGGCATCGCGCGTTGCGGCGCTCGATCTCGGTTTTGTGCCGGGCGATGGCGGGCGTGACACCGCGGCGATGCTGGCCGGAGCCTCGGATAGCGGCATCGATGTTTTATATCTGCTGGGAGCCGATGAGGTTGATCTGTCTAAAATCGGACCGAATGCGTTCGTGATTTACCAGGGCACGCATGGCGATGTCGGCGCACATCGCGCCGACGTCATCCTGCCGGCGGCCGCCTATACGGAAAAGAGCGCCACCTATGCCAACACCGAGGGCCGCGTGCAGCAGACGGTGCGGGCCGGTTTTCCGCCGGGCGAAGCGCGCGAGGACTGGACCATTGTCCGGGCGCTGTCCGCTGAAATTGGTCACACCTTGCCCTATGACAACATCGAGGCGCTGAGAGCGGCGATGTACAAATCAGCGCCGCAGCTCGCCAAACTTGGTGTGGCCGGTGGCGAAGACCCGGCGGGGATCAGCAACCTGGCAGCGCGCGGCGGTAAACTGACGGACGCACCGTTTGCGTCACACATCCAAGACTTCTATTTGACCAACCCGATTGCCCGTGCTTCGGCTGTCATGGCCGAAATGAGCGCGCTCAAAGCCGCGTCCACGGGCGCGGCGCGGCAGGCGGCGGAATAGGGCGGGGACGAGAGGCGCATGTCGGACGCGGCCGGATCGACATTCTGGACTTATGCAACCTGGCTCGCCATCACCGCGGGCCTGAGCCTGCTCGTGCTCGTTGTGCTGCTGGTGTGCATCGCGTTTCTGCTGCTCATGGATCGCAAGGTGTGGGCGGCGGTGCAGCTTCGCCGCGGCCCGAACGTCGTCGGTCCCTTCGGACTGCTGCAATCGTTTGCCGATCTGATCAAATTTGCGGTCAAAGAGCCGATCATCCCGGCTGGCGCCGACAAGGTGGTATTCTTGCTCGCTCCGCTGGCGACCGCCGTGTTCTCGCTCGCCGCCTGGGCCGTGATCCCGGTCAACGAGAATGGCTGGGGCAAATGGGTGATCTCTGACTTGAACGTCGGCATTCTCTATCTGCTCGCGATCTCTTCGCTTGGCGTCTACGGCATCATCATGGGTGGCTGGGCTTCCAATTCGAAGTACCCATTCATGGGTGCACTCCGTTCAGCTGCACAGATGGTGTCCTACGAAGTCTCGATCGGACTTGTGATCATCACCGTGTTGTTGTGTGTCGGATCGCTGAACCTGACCGAGATCGTCAACGCGCAAAAGACCGGGATTGGTACTGCAGTTGGAATTCCGGCGTCGCTGCTCGACTGGCACTGGCTCGTCTTGCTGCCGATGTTCGTGATCTTCTTCATCTCAGCGCTCGCCGAAACCAACCGGCCGCCATTTGACCTTGTGGAGGCGGAATCCGAGCTGGTTGCCGGGTTCATGGTCGAATACGCGTCGACGCCCTATCTGCTGTTCATGCTCGGCGAATATGTGGCGATCGTCACCATGTGCGCGATGACGACGATCCTGTTCCTCGGCGGCTGGCTGCCACCGGTCGATATCTGGCCGTTAAACGCGGTTCCGGGTATTTTCTGGTTCGCGCTCAAAGTCATCCTGATATTCTTCATGTTCGCCATGGTGAAAGCCATGGTGCCGCGATACCGGTATGACCAACTCATGCGGCTCGGCTGGAAAGTCTTCCTGCCGCTGTCGCTCCTGATGGTGGTGCTGGTCGCCGCCGTCCTGCAGTTTGGAGGTTTGACATGAACCTCAAGCAAGGCCTCAAGTCGCTCTTCCTGATCGAGTTCGTAAAGGCCTTCGGGCTCTCGATGCGATATTTTTTCTCGCCTAAGAAAACGCTCAACTATCCGTTCGAGAAGGGGCCGCTCAGTCCCCGCTTCCGAGGCGAGCACGTACTCCGGCGCTATCCGAATGGGGAAGAGCGCTGCATCGCCTGCAAGCTGTGCGAAGCGATCTGCCCGGCACAGGCGATCACCATCGAGGCGGGGCCGCGCCGCAACGACGGGACCCGGCGCACAACACGTTACGATATCGACATGACCAAGTGCATCTATTGCGGGTTATGTCAGGAGGCGTGTCCGGTCGATGCGATTGTCGAAGGCCCGAATTTCGAATTCGCAACCGAGACGCGCGAGGAACTGTTCTACGACAAGGACCGGCTGCTCGCGAACGGCGACCGCTGGGAGCGCGAGATCGCCCAGAACCTGGCGCTCGACGCCAAGTACAGATGAGGATCGCGCCGTGTTGACAGCCGTCTTCTTCTATCTGTTTGCAACGCTCGCCATCGTCTCGGCGGCGATGGTCATTATCGCCAAAAATCCGGTGCACGCGGTTCTGTTTCTGATCCTGACGTTCTTCAATGCGGCGGGGCTCTTCATTCTGCTTGGTGCCGAGTTTCTGGCGATGCTGCTGGTCATCGTCTACGTCGGCGCGGTCGCGGTACTGTTCCTGTTTGTCGTCATGATGCTCGATGTCGACTTCGCCGAATTGAAAGCCGGGTTCATCAACAACGCGCCAGTTGGCATGCTGGTCGGCGGCGTCATTCTGGTGCAGCTCGTCAGCCTGTTTCTGGCCGGGAACTTGGCCGTGCCGGCAGCGGCGCCTGCTGCTGCGGGCGTGCCGGAAGTCTCCAACACGCTCGCTATCGGCCGCGTGCTCTACACCAAGTATGTCTACTTCTTCCAGGCGTCTGGGCTCATTCTGCTGGTCGCCATGATCGGCGCCATCGTCTTGACGCTGCGGCACAAGGCCGGCGTCAAGCGTCAGTCGATTTCCGCGCAGGTCGCGCGTGGGCCGGCAACTGGTCTGGCGATCGTCAAGGTGCAG
>JANORU010000157.1:0-5337 GCA_031415475.1 Hyphomicrobium sp. | reverse complement strand
GCAAAGCCATGTTTCAGGCCGTTTTCCTGATGGGCTTTTTTGGTTTTGCCACCTTCGATTTAGGAGCGAGTAGCGGATCAATCCGATACCAGGCGTTGGTATCACTAGAAGTGAGAAGTTCGATCAAATCGTCCTTTGGATTGACAGTCTGGACAAGGTCTTTGCCGCGACCGAAAGGACTTGCAGCCTTGGTTCGAGCCCCGTCCAGCCGCGCCACAGCCTTGCCGCGCTTGGTGATCAAGATCGCTTCGCCGCTCTCGGCAACCTCGTCGATGATCTTCAGACATTTGGCTTTGAATTCGCTAGCCTTGATTTCACGCATCGGACGGAACCCTTGATATGACCATAGTCATGACCATAGTCATATTAGGGTTGAAAGTCTATCCTCATGCTGATTGGCAGCTGCACCAACGGGGCGTTTTACTATGAACCACAAGATCTTAGCTTCTTTGACCGTGTGCGCCGTGCTCGCCCTTACCGGGTTTGCGACCCATGCCCCGGCGGCCGACAATCCGCTCCTCGGCACGACCTGGAAAATCGCCAAGGTCCAGGGCGTTGCCGTGCCGCCGAACGGGACGCTGACCTTCGAGGCTGAAAAGGTCAGCGGCACCTCCGGCTGTAACAATTACTGGGCGTCGGTCGATTACACCCAAACGACCGCCATCGACATCGGCCCGCCGCAGAGTGCGCGGGTCTATTGTCCCGGTGTCATGAGCATCGAACGGGCGATGTTCGCCTCGCTCGAAACGATCACCAGCTATGAGATCTCCGGAACGACATTGAAATTGGCGCTCGATGACGGCGACGTGTTTCTGGAATTCGTGAAGTAGGACCTCACAGGACTGCCGGGTAGGCAAGGTTCGCAAATCGGTCTACCCACGCACCATGTCTGAACGATCGATCCTCATCACTGGCGCCTCGTCCGGCATCGGCCTTGCCTCAGCCGCCGTCATGAAGGCGCGCGGTTGGCGTGTGCTGGCGACTGCCCGCAAGGACACCGACCTCCAACATCTCAAATCGGCTGTTGGAGTTGAAGCGCTGCCGCTCGATCTATCTGATCCACAATCGGTCGCCGCCTGCACCGAAAATGCCCTCGAACGCACGGGCGGAAAGCTCTTTGCCCTCTTCAACAATGGCGCTTACGGCCAAATCGGCGCGGTTGAAGACCTGTCGATGGAAACACTGCGGCGCCAGTTCGAAGTCAACTTTTTTGCCCAACACGATTTGGCCCGGCGCATCATCCCAACCATGCGCACGAACGGCGGCGGGCGCATCGTACAATGCTCGTCGGTTCTGGGATTTGTGCCGGCACCATATCGCGGCGCCTATTGCGCCTCCAAGTTCGCACTCGAGGCCTTGTCGGATTCGATGCGACTGGAACTCGCCGGTACCGGTATCTCCGTATCGCTGATCGAGCCCGGACCGATCCGCACGCGATTTGTCGAAACGGCACTCGCCAACTTCCTGGCAACCATCGACATCGAGCGCTCGCCGCATCGCGATCTTTATCGCGCCCGGCTCGAGAGCATGAAGGCCGGCGGCAAATCAACGTTCAAGCTGGAGCCAGAGGCTGTTGCCGCAAAACTCGTGCACGCCTGCGAGAGCGCGCGGCCGAAGCGCTCCTATATGGTGACCACGCCGACGTATCTAGCCGCACTGATGAAACGCCTCGGCCCGCAGGCACTCAACGACTGGCTCGTGCGTAAAATCTGAGCCCAGAAGTGAAACGGGGAGCAGATCTTCCGATCCACTCCCCGCAATCATAACCCGGTAAGTGTGTCTTACTTGGCGCGGATGCTCAAGGCCGTGCGGCGGTTCTTGGCGCGGCCATCGTCGGTGCTGTTGTCGGCAACGGGGTGCTGCTCACCATAGCCTTCGGCTTCCACCCGGTCGGCGGCGACACCGAGACCAACGAGTTCGGTCATCACGGCCTTGGCGCGGTTGTCCGACAGTTTCAGGTTGTTGTCGGGACTGCCGACGTTGTCGGTGTAGCCGCCGATTTTCACTTTCACTTCCGGGAACGCCTTCAGGATCGCGGCAATGTTATCAACTTGAGCTTTGGAGTCCGCGGTCAGCGTGGTCGAGCCAGTTTCGAAGTTCAGCCGGTCGAAATCGAACCAGGTGTTCTTGTCGATCGCCGCGTTGGAGTCGGCGATGAACGCCAGCATCTTGCTTTCAACGCCGCTCGACGACGCGGTAATCTCGCCGCCGCCGGAAAGTGCGATCTTGATGTTGCCGCTGGCATCCGATGCTGCGGCGGCCGGTTCCGGGGCGGGCGCTGGCGCCGGCTCAGGCGCGGCCGGTGCCGCTGCGGGTGCTGCCGCGGCCGACTTGCCTTCGATCGGGGCGACCGGAGCGGGAACCGCAACCGGCTCTCTGCCGAACTTATCCCAATAGAGATAGCCGACGAATGACAATGGCACCAATAGCCAGAGGAATGACGTAAAGAGGCCGTTATCGGAACGGCGCGGTGCAACAGTAGCGGCCGTCGTTGCAGCGCGCACTGCTGCCGGAGATGGGGCAACGGGTGCCTTTGCCACGGATGGTGCGGGTGCGGGGGCCGGCGCAACTGGTGTTTTACCAACCACCGGGGCTGCCACTGGTGCTTGCACGGGTTGGGGAGCCGGGCGCGCCGGTGCCGTTACGGCGGCAGCGGCTGCCGTGGTTGCCGCCACGGCGGCAGTCGCCGCACTGGCAACGCCGCCAAGCGACGGCACGAATTTCGCCAGCAACGACTCCTTTTCGCTACCGATCAGCGACGACAGCGCCATACCAGTCACACCGCCGCCGCCGAGACGCTGACCGAGCGCACCCAGCACCATCGGCGCGCCGAGCGAAAACAGTGACGCCGAAGCGGCTCCCGGCGACAGACCTGATGTGCCCCCGGCCGACGACACGGCCGAAGCCGTGTTTGCTCCGAGCACTGCTCCAAGAAGCTGATTGCCGGCCAGAGAAGCGACCGACGTAGGAATGCCACCTGCAAGAAGACCGCGCAGATCGTTCAATCCACTTGGGTCGCGCGCTTGCGCGTTGACCATTTCGGCGACGGCATCCATCACGCCGGTATCACCGGACTTGTGCGCCAGCCCGCCCAGGATTTTCGAGATTGCGGAGCCAAGGCCGCTGGCGACCGAGCTATCCGTTTCCCCCAATACTCCGCCGACAGACTTGACAAGGGCCGGCGTAACGAGCCCTTGCAGGGCTCCAACCAAACTGGACGACATTTCCCACTCCCTAATGCTGACGCTACCCGCCGCCTTGGCGAACTTGCGGTTCGCAATCTTCAAAGACCGCTCCGCCCCGATCTTCGAATAGCCGGTGCACGCGCCTGAGCCAAGAGACAAACACCTCCTACGCCCGGTGATAGGGGTGACCGGAAAGGATGGTTGCAGCGCGGTAGAGCTGCTCGGTCAGCACGGCGCGGGCCAGACCATGGGGCAGCGTCAAGGCGCCAAGCGACAGCCGCATGGCCGCCTGTTTGGCAAACGCGGGATCATGGCCATCGGGCCCGCCGATCAGGAATGCGGTGGTCTTTTGACCGCCATCGGCCAGGGACTTCAACCGGGCCGCAAACGCGGCGCTGGTTAGCTGTTGACCGGATTCCTCAAGCGCAATCAACAAGCTCTGGGCGCCCGCTGCCTTCGCGAGCCGGGCCGCTTCGTCGGCCTTTCTCAGTTCAGCGGTCGCCGCCCGGCTCTCTGGCATTTCGACGATGTCGAGCGGGCCAAGACCGACGCCACGGCCGGTCGCGTTGAAGCGCGCCACGTAGCGATCGACCATGTCGCGCTCGGGCGCATCCTTGAGCTTGCCGACCGCGACGATCAGAACGCGCATAGGCAGCCCTCTGCGGGGTTCGAGAAATCCCAGCGGAAAGTTCGATGGCGCTTAGTGGGTTGTTTCGCCCGGCCGCTCCGCCGACCACATTTTCTCGAGATTGTAGAAATTCCGGACTTCGGGCCGGAAGACGTGAACAATGATATCGCCGGCATCGATCAGAACCCAGTCGCAGGCCGGAACGCCTTCAATGCGCACCCGGTCATATCCTTTGTCTTTCAGGTTTTGGCGCACCTGCTCGGCGATCGCACCAACGTGGCGATTCGAGCGCCCAGAGGCGATGACCATATAATCTCCAAGCGAGGATTTGCCGGTCAGATCAATGGTGACGATCTCTTCAGCCTTGGCATCGTCGAGCCATTTGCCGATCTCTTGCACCAGGGCCGCGGAGGGGTTGCCCATTGGCACCGCCTCGGCTTGAGACATGGCCTCTTGGCCGGCCTCACTCGTCGATCTCATGGGTGGCAGCGTCGGTTTCCTTCTGTCTGTCGAGTTAGCACGGATGGCAAACTTCTCACCCGTTGTACACCAGGATAGGGCCGACGCCCATCGCCAGCAAGTCAAGACGCGCGCCGAACCGCGGTGAAGTCTCCGAAAAACTCAAAAAACACTGACAAACTAGGATCTTACTTAACCTTCTTGCGCAGTTCTCTTGACGACAGATGCGACAGGCGAGCCGGTAAAAACACCCAGGCCGGCGGCTTGCGGCGCGCTAAGCCAGAGGCCGCCGTCTCATCAAGGCGGGTTTGGGCCATAGCCCGGGCAGCCGGCGAGGCCAGCGAGGCCATGCGCCAACCCGGACGATCGACCACGGCAATCGGCATCGATCGGACGATGCCCCGCCAATTCTGCCAACGATGGAATTGCGCGAGATTGTCGGCGCCCATGATCCAGACAAATCGCGTCCCGGGAAAGCGCTTGGCCAGAAATGTCAGAGTCGACGCTGTGAAGGGCGAGCCCAGCGCCGCTTCGAAGCCGGTGACGATCATGCGCCGGTCACGTGCTAAGGCCCGGCACTGCGCCATGCGCGTTGCCTGATCGGCAAGTCCACCGTGACTCTTAAGCGGATTGCCCGGCGTCACGATCCACCAAACTGCGTCTAGCGAAAGACGTCGCATCGCCGTTTCAGCCACTACGGCATGGCCGTCATGCGGTGGATTAAACGAACCGCCAAACAGGCCAATTGTTTGTCCCGGCCGTGCCGGCGGAGTTGGGATCAGCAGCGCGCTGGTTGCTCTTGGCCTGCGTTGCACTCTTCGTCCGTCCCGCCTCAAATTCACCCGCAATCGGGATATACCGGACGGGACTGTCACACTTCCACAAGTTTGATCAATCGCCAATCATGGCTAAGCGAACATGCAATTGCGGCTGTTGTTACTGCGACTGATGTCATGGTCGGGCGCTAGTTCGCCCAGGATAGCTGTGCCAGTACCAGGGATTTATGATCCCGGGTACTAGGCCGTTGCGGAATTCATAGGAGCAGACCATGAGCAGACTTTACGG
>JANORU010000156.1:0-5690 GCA_031415475.1 Hyphomicrobium sp. | reverse complement strand
GAGGCGCGGCACGAAATAGCGCAGCACGACGACATAGGCGGCAAACCACGCGATCAACGGCCACAGCAGCCGGCGATCGGCGGCGACGAACAACGTTGCCGCCGTCAGCCAGTAGATCGCCACGAACCAGACAGCGTCGATGGTCTGCACCACGCTTTCGCGCACCGCTGGCCCTGATTGCATGACTTTGTTGGCGACCCGGCCGGCACAATCGTTCTGGAAAAAGCCGAGGCTTTGACGCAGCACGTAGGCATGCGACTGCCATCGGACCAGCGTCGTAAATGAGCCGCCGATCATCTGGTGCTTGATGAGATCGTGCGCGAACGACACCAGCGGCCGGACGACTGCGGCAATGACCGCCATGAACACCAGCGTATTCCAGTGATCGGCGATGAACGTCTCCGGCGTCTTCGACTCGCGCATCAGATCAACCAGCGAACCGACGAACGCGAACAGCGAGGCTTCGACCACCGCGCCGATGAAGCCCATGGTCAGCAGAGCGACGAACGCCGGCCAGGCCTGGCGGACGAAATGCCAATAGAACTCGCGAAGGGTGTCCGGTGGGCGCACGTCGGCGGCCCCGGAAAACGGGTCAATCCAACGTTCAAAGATGCCGAATAGGCGGGACACGACTGGGGCTCGAGGGTCTGGTGTTTCAAACAGCAACACCACCGGCCCGGTCCTTGTTGAAGAGACCGGCTTGATGGTGTTCAAAGTCTTGAATGCTTGTAGCGGATAAAAGCGCATCGTGCCAAAAGCATGGCGCATCAAAAAAGCGATAAGGCCCCCACTGATGGACGCGAAAGCCGACCCGTTGCAGCAACAAAAGACCGAAGCCCGCGCTTGGTTTGAGACTTTACGAGATCAGATTTGCTCAGCCCTTGAAAAGCTGGAAGACGGGTTGCCGGCTGGCGGGCCGCATTCATCCATCGCCCCGGGCCGTTTCGTCAGGACGCTGTGGGACCGCACAGAGAAGGACGGTAGCCCCGGCGGCGGCGGCGTGATGTCGATGATGCATGGCCGGGTGTTTGAAAAAGTCGGCGTGCACACGTCAACCGTTCATGGCCAGTTCGCTCCTGAGTTCCGCAAGCAAATACCCGGCGCCGAAGAGAACCCGAACTTCTGGGCGTCCGGCATTTCGCTCATCGCCCATCCGCAAAATCCCAACGTGCCGGCTGTGCATATGAACACGCGCATGGTGGTGACGTCGAAATGGTGGTTTGGCGGCGGCGCCGATCTGACGCCCGTGCTCATGCGGCGGCGCAAGCAGAACGACGCCGACACCCTCGCGTTTCATGCGGCCATGTATGGCGCCTGCGAAAAACACAAGATCGCCGACTACAAGCGCTACAAAGAATGGTGCGATGAGTACTTCTATCTGCCGCATCGCCAGGAGATGCGCGGCGTCGGCGGCATTTTCTACGACTACCTGACCCCTTCGCCCGAAGACGGCGGTTGGCAGGCGGCGCTGGCCTTCACGCAAGACGTCGGCCGCGCCTTCCTTCAAGTCTATCCGATGCTGGTGCGCGGCAACTCCGCGACACCGTGGACGGACGACGATCGCGAAGAACAGCTCATCCGCCGCGGCCGCTACGTCGAGTACAACCTTCTCTACGATCGCGGCACGATGTTCGGCCTCAAGACCGGCGGCAACGTCGACAGCATTCTGTCGTCCATGCCGCCTGTGGTGAAGTGGCCGTGAGTGAGACTGCCGCGCGGCCAACCTAACGCGCCGCTTGCCGGGCGGCGGCGGCTTCGTCGAACACCTGATTGAAAACGATGGCGCCGGCGTTGCCGATGTTGTCGTTCATGCGTTGATCAAGCGCCACGAGCAGCTCGGCCGCCGTCTTGCCGCGAACGATGGTGTTGCGGCCATAGGCATCGCGGGCGAAGAAGTTGGCGGTTGCGGCCTCCTTCGCGGCCGGCTGCATCATTTCAAGTCCCGTTGCAGGTCCTGCGAGATTCATCAGCTCGATTTCCGCGCCATTGAGCTGCGGCCGGCCACGCTTTTCAGCAAGTTCTTTCAATCCCGCAAGCTTGATCACCTGCAACCACGGGCCGATATCGCCGTCCATATTGATGGCGTGAACGCCGAGGCCTTTTGGCGTACGGGCATAGGCGACATGACGATCCCAGGTATTAGGAACGGTTTTGGCAGCCGCCGTCATGCGGGCGAGTTTCTCCGCCTTATCGGCCAGTGCCTCGGCCCGCTCGGTACTCGGCGCCCGGCGTGCCATGGCACGCAACCGATCGACAAAGCCAGGGCCATATTTTACGAGTTCGCTGGTCGAGTTGGCGGCCAGCAACTGCGCATAACCAATCGCGGTCGAGATCGGCGAGCCCTTCTTGGTGATCGGATGGATGCCGGCCACCATATCGGCGGTGCCGAGGCCGCTGGTCTCAAGCGCGTAGACGCGCACGACCTGATCCTTTGTCAGCCCGATCGATAACGCTTCCTCGGCATAGCGGCGCTTGAACTCGCGCTCGTCGATCCGTTCGGGCACGAAGCCGAACTGGTCCTTGGCGTGGCCGAGAAATTCGGCAAGCCCCGGCCTTGGTTTGGACGGTGGGGCTTTTTCCTCCTGCGCCGCCTGGAATGCTGTCCAGCGCTTGGCGAGGCCGTCGGGCAATTTCGGGCCCGCATAGTCCGGCGGGAACGATGTCACATAGTCCTTTGCAGTAACGGACACGTCGCTCGCCCGCTTCGTCTTGCGCGCAGCTTTTTTACCGGCCACCTCGGCCCAATATTCGTCGAGCGTCAGGTTGTAGAACTGGCGCGCCGCGATATAGGATTGAAAGGTCTTGCGTTCGCCCGCCTCAAGCCCGATGGCGAACTCGCTGGCGAGCTTGCTGGCGAAGGCTGGCGACGCCAAGAGACAGGCGGCCAAACTCACAAGCACCGCGAGGCGCTGCAGGAAACCCGAGAGTGACGAAATATTGCGCATGGCCCCGACGCTCGGTGATTTGCAAAATAAAAACGCGGCAACACGATTCCCTTATACACGAACCAGCCTTCTGGCGGAAAAAGGGCCGCCAGCCGTCGATGTTGCCAAACAGATTGTGTGAGCGGGGGTCCATGACAGCCGGCGAGCAGACATGACAGACCTCGCGCCGAACCGGCTTTGGGCGCCAGAGGCCGCCGCATTTCGCGCGATTTGCGGCGTAAGATTGCAACCCCGTGGTGGCGCGAACACACAGCGCCGGGCGCCAAGCGACTTTGATCTCAACCCGGGCGCGGAACACGACTGGCGCGTGCCGGACTTCAAGGCAGCGGCAGTCCTCATCCCGGTGATCGCCCGCGAACAGTTGTCGGTCCTATTGACCGAGCGTCCGCCGGACATGCCAGCCCATGCCGGGCAAATCGCGTTTCCCGGCGGCAAGGTCGATTCCGGCGACGCGCACCCCATCGCAACAGCGTTACGAGAGGCCAGCGAAGAAATCGGGCTGCCGCGCCGCTACGCCGATGTGCTGGGTGTGCTTGACCGCTATCGCACCGGCACCGGCTACGAGATCACGCCGGTTGTGGCTTTGATCGATCCTGATTTCGAGCCGAAAGCCGATGTCCGCGAAGTCGCTTCAATCTTCGAGGTTCCGCTGGCGTTTCTCATGGCTCCTGAAAACCATCACCACCATACCCGGGAAATTGCCGGGCAGCCGCGTCATTTCTATGCCATGCCTTATGGCGAGCGCTATATATGGGGCGCGACTGCCGGGATACTGAAGTCGATGCACGAGAGGCTCTATTCGGAATGATCCGCATCATCATCGAGAACATTCTTTTGTTCCTGGTTCCGACCATGATTTATGTGGTGTGGGTGCTGGCGGCGCAGCCGGAGTCGGCGCCGCGCGATGCTGAAGGCCGGATTGCGCCGTCACGCCTGCTCGACGATGCGCCGTTCGTCTGGTTGATCGTGCTCGGCGCCGCGCTCGTCATTGCCACCATCGTCGCGTTTGGATCGGGCTCTGGCGGCAAGCCCGGCCAGCACTACCAGCCGCCAGTCGTCAAAGACGGCCACATTCAACCCGGCCGCATCGATTAATCCCAGCCATGGATCGGACATCTGCAGGCCCACTTCTCAAGTCCGCCGCGTGGCTGACGTGCGCCGGGACCCAAAAGGTCCTAGCGCTTCTGGAGTCCGCCGGCAAGCCGGCGCGCGTCGTCGGCGGCGCCGTGCGCAATGCGTTGCTCGGCCGGCCGGTCAAGGACATTGACATCGCCACGGTGGCCACACCCGATGAGGTCGCGCGGCTCGCACGCAGCGCCGGGCTAACCGTGATCGAAACGGGTCTGGCGCATGGCACGGTGACCGTGGTCGTTGACCATGTGTCCTTCGAAGTGACGACACTGCGCCGCGACGTCGAGACCGACGGGCGTCATGCCCGCATCATGTTCACCGACGACTGGCGCGAAGACGCGAGCCGCCGCGATTTCACAATCAACGCGCTCTATTGTGACCGCTCAGGCGAGGTTTACGATCCGCTTGGCGGTCTTGGCGATATCGAGACGCGGCACGTGCGCTTCATCGGCTCTCCCGACGATCGCATCGAGGAAGACTATCTGCGCATCCTGAGGTTTTTCCGCTTCTCGGCCGAGTATTCGGATGGCCGGCTCGACGAGGCGGGACATGCTGCCTGCAACCGGCTTCAAGACGGCCTCGACGCCATCTCTGCCGAACGCATTCGCTCAGAACTGTTGCGCATCTTTGTTGCCAAATCTGCGGTCCCCGTGGTGCGAGCCATGGACAGCGGCGGCGTGCTCTCCCGCGTGCTTGCAGACCAGCCCGACGTTAGGGCGTTCGCCGCAATGTGCGAGATTGAAGCCCACTGCAAAATCCCGCCCGATCCGATCCGGCGGTTGGCGGCGCTCGCCGTGCACCGGCCCGGCGACGCGCTCAAATTGAAAGAGCGCTTGCGGCTCTCAAACATTGACTTCGATCGCCTGGCGGAAATGATCATGCCGAACCGAGGCTACGATCCGGCCGCCAGTGAACTCTTGGCCAAAGCCGCGCTCTACCGCGCCGGTCCTGAAAAATTTCGCGATGGTCACCTGCTGGCCTGGGCCCGCAGTTCGGTGCCAGTCAACGACATCGGCCGCCGCGAACGCCTCGGCCTCATTGAACGCTGGCAGGTCCCCGAGTTCCCTGTTCGCGGCCAGGACGTGATCGGGCTTGGAGTATCGCCCGGCCCCGACGTCGGCCACATCCTGGCCAGCGTCGAAGACTGGTGGATCAAAACGGGATTCCCGGAAGATCCGATGCGGATCGCGCAAGAGCTCGGCCTTGCCGTCAAGGTTACCAAGTCGTAAATTGCTGCTTCACGTCAGGGCGGCGGTCGGCTAGTTTCTGGCTTCCTGTTCCGTGCGTCGGTGGAGTTGCGTCATGTACGAAGACGACGAGCCAATTGCAGTCATCCGGCTTCGCTCCTACCGTTTCGTGCAAATGGTGTTTGTAATTTTCACCCTGACGTTTGCCGCCCTCGGACTTGCGGCCCATCATGCGCCCGGCGTTTTGCCGCTGTCGTCCGCTGAACCCAAACTGATCGCCGACAGCTTCCTGTTCCTCGCCAGCGCCTATGCGTTGACGCTATTCGTCTGGGACTGGGTGTACGGCGCGCACGATTGATCAATCCGCCGGTTTGGCCGATCAAAATGGAAAGGCCGGCATGTTTCCATGCCGGCCTTTGCCCAAACA
>JANORU010000155.1:0-1930 GCA_031415475.1 Hyphomicrobium sp. | reverse complement strand
GAATGCCAGCTGGGTGTTGGAACTGAACAAGTCGTCGTTGTTCGAACCAAGCACAGACAGTCTTTCAATCTGCTCGAACTGGACGCGTCCGCCTCCCGACAGATCGAAATTGAGGGTATCGAAACCAGCCCCGCCAATCACGACGTTGTCGCCCTGCAGTGTCACGAAATTGAACGTGTCGTCGCCCGAACCTCCAAAGGCGATGAAGGATTCGAAATTGCTAATTGTGGAACCGGCGAAATCGGCACCCGTTGCCGTCACATACGCCGCGAAGTCGAACAAGACCGCCGCAGAGAGCGCAGAAGCATCCAGCCGGACGCTATCAATCCCGACACCGCCATCGAGGAGCGATCCCGTGGCAAAGCCTCCAACATCGTCATTGCCGGCGCCGCCATCGAATACCAGCTGCACCGATGTGCTGAACACGTCATTGTCGCTTGAGCCCAGCACTGAGAGTTTTTCGACCTGCTCATACTCAATGAAGCCGTTGCCGGAGAGGTTGAAGTTGAGGGTATCGAAACCGCCGCCGCCAACGACGACGTTGTTGCCCGAGAGAGCCGCGAAGTTGAACGTGTCGTCTCCTGCCCCGCCTGTAGCCAGGAAGGTCTCAAAATTCCGCACTATTGAACCGGCGAAATCGGCACCCGCCGCGGTCGAGATCGCCGCAATATCAAATAGGGTCGGCGAGGTTAGGGTGGAGGCGTCAAGCCTGACGCGGTCCAATCCGGCACCGCCATCGACAGTCGAACCGACGCCAAAGCCTTCGACGTCGTCATTCCCGCTTCCCCCATCAATGATGTCCTGGCCGAGCGCGACGAAAAAGCGATCATTGCCCGCGCCGCCAAGCAGCCTGTCATTACCTGCCGTGCCGGAGATCTCGTCATTGCCGGAGCCAGACGTGAACGCGAGCGACTCAAAGCCGCTCATGAGCAAGCTTACGCTGGAGGACTGGCCGAGGACCGAGGTGGCACTTGCGGAGAGATTGGAAACAACGCCCGACATATCGAGGGTCAGACGATCATTGCCGCCACCTGCGTGAAACGATCCCGAAGTAACTCCCGACACATCGAAAATGTCATCGCCAGAACCCGTCGTCAGGCCGGACGCGCGCTCAACGCTGGTCAGAATTGCCGTGATGCCAGTGATCGCAAAGCTATTGGCTGTAATCGTCACGGCGACGTTGGTGGTCACATTGCCGCCATCGAGGATCACCGTATCGATGCCGTCGCCGCCGTCGATCAAATCGTCGAGTCCGCCGGTGAGGATGTCCTCGCCGGCGTCGCCAAACAACTGGTCGATTCCGTCGCCGCCACGAATGCGGTCGTTTCCGTTACCGCCATGGACGATATCGTTGCCCGCGTTTGTCCTTGCGGAGTCCAGAAAAGCGCCTGAGAGGTTATCGTCTCCGTCGCCGCCGTCGATAATGTCGTTACCGGTCTGTCCGTAGACTTCATCTGCCCCGCCGCGGGCATTCAGGATATCGGCCCCGACCCCGCCATTGAGAAAGTCCGCACCAGATCCTGTCGTGATCTGGTACTGCTCCACACTATCCAGCTGATACCCCGCAAACAGCCCGACAAGCGACGCACCACTTGCGTTCAGGGTGAATTGCGTCGTCGCTTCGCCGAAGTCGGCCACAAGCGTGTCCGTTCCGGCCCCGCCCCCGAATGCACCGGCCACCGCTCCAGCGAGGTGCAGCGTAAGCGTGTCGTTGCCAGTCCCCCCCGTAAAGGCGACCGCCTCGATGTTCTTGATGATTGTGCCGTCGGCCAGTGTCACACCTTGCGCCGTTGCAAGTTCGGCCGTCGAAAGGCTGATCGCTGCCGTTGCATCTGTTCTCTGGAGTACCAGAAAATCCAGACCGTCGCCGCCATCGATGCTGTCGGGCGTCGTGCTTCCGATGCTGTCATCGCCGGCACCGCCATTCAGT
>JANORU010000154.1:0-2476 GCA_031415475.1 Hyphomicrobium sp. | reverse complement strand
CTGGAAATAGCTGCTGTCCTTGCCGGCAAATCCGGCAAATGGCGGCAGTGGTTCTTGGTTACGCTCGTCTTTGTTTTCCGAGTAGGCGATGCCGCCGAGCAGCTTGAAGCCGGCGACTTCGCCGGCGTAGCGGCCGGCGATTTCCCAGAAGTCGTCTTCGGCCCAGCTGGCCGAGGCGGTAAATCCGCCGAATGCGGGACTGTCGTAACGGACACCATTTGAGACGATGCCGTTGCAGTCGCCGCCCCAGGGACGCGCCTGCGAATAGCAGAAGCCGACGTTGCCCCAGGTGACGCTCGACAGCGTGCCGTCGTCACGGCGGATGCGGAACCCCGCGCCGTCGAACAGGACATAGTTGGAGATGATCTGCGTGCCCGACTGATCGGTGAACATGCCGGCGCTCTTGCCGGCGTGCGCCTGCTTGCCGACGCTGACCTTGCCGAGATCCTTACTCTGCAGGTACCAATACGACATCTGGATATTGAGGCCCTGGTCGGAGCGGGAGGTTTCGTCATTGGCGCCGAACGGATTGTCCCTCAGATTTTGCAGACGGAGCATGTAGCCGGCCGTCCAGCCGGCGGCGATCGTCGCCTGGCCGTTGAATTTGACATGCGTGGCCTGGGTCGGTCCGAGGCCATAGAGATAGGTGTTCTGCTCGCCGCCGTCGTCCCAAGTGGTGATGGTCTGGGCGACGTAGCCGGAGATGGTCAGCGAAACCTTGCGGTTGCCCTTGCGCGCCGTCGTAGCTTCGAGTTCGGCAATCCGGTCTTCGAGATCGGCGCAGCAGTCGCCGCCGAGGTCGGCCGCCGCAAGGGACCAGCCGGACAGAGATAGCAACATCCCGGCGACGGCTGCTGTCAGCAGGCTCTGACGACGTGCAAAAAAGTTCATTCTGAGGTTTCCGCCGGTGGGTCCGCGCCGAATGACTGCGGTTAGGCTTGTTCGATTAGCCGATGATCCCGGCGCAGCGGGCACGAGTCAAAAATCAAACTGACACATTCGAGGCTCTCACAGACTGCGTGACCAGAAAACCCCAGTATGCTGGAATTATGGGCATCGGGCGGGGTGAGGGGGCCGGTTGCCGGATTCCCCGGCTTGTGCGAACGCGCGAAGCGCTGCACCTTCTGACACAGAGGGACATGCAAGGATTGGGTCGGGGCCGGGGCTACCGGCCTTTGGCGTGTCGAAAGACCAGATTGGGACCATTGGCCATGACGAAGTTCTCGCCTGTATTCTTGGCTCAGAGCGCATTGGCCGGCCTATTTGTGCTCGCTGGCCTCTGCCTACAGCCGTCCGCCGCATCGGCGCAGGACTTCTTCTCGTTCCTATGGGGCGGCGGATCGCGCGAGGAAGTGTCGTTCGACCCTCGAGTGTCACCGCGTCAGCTCATCGTCTCGTTCGGCGATCGCAAGCTCTACTGGGTGCACCAGAAAGGCTCGGCCATCAGCTATCCGATCGCCGTGCCGCGTGAGAAAAGCCGCTGGTCGGGCGTGTTGTCGATTTCGAGCAAGCAGGTCAATCCGGGTTGGACGCCAACCGCCGAGATGCGCCGTGAGAACCCGAAACTTCCGCACTACGTTCCAGGTGGCCATCCGCAGAACCCGCTCGGCGTTCGCGCGCTCTATCTCGGCGGCAGCATGTACCGCATTCATGGCACCGATGCGCCCTGGACCATCGGCGAGGCCGTCTCCAAGGGCTGCATCCGGATGTACAACGAGGATGTGCTTGACCTTTATCCGCGTATTCCGGTTGGCACGCGCGTGACGGTGACGTGGAAGCGCTACACGACCTGAGACCCTGATCGAAATCAAGAGAGCGTCGTCGGCGCGACCCACCATTGCGGCTGAGCCGTACGGATCTGTGCCGCCGCTTCGCGGGCATCGTCGTCCGTGCGATAGATCGCAAAACACGTCGGCCCGCCGCCCGACATTCGGACAATCTCGGCGCTTGGATTTTCCGATAGAGCTGCCAGCACCACGCCAATTTCCGGGACGATGGCGCGTGCCGCGGGCTCAAGATCGTTGGCCGTCGCGCGCATCAGGCGCAAAACGTCGTCGTGGGTGCGCAGTGCCGGCTTCGCATCATCCGGCGTTGGATTGTTCGCCAGAGGGGCAGCGCCCAGTGCCCGGAACACGCGGGCCGTCTTGTCGGCAGGCACTGACACGCACGGATTGACGAGTACGGCTGCCAACTCTGGAAATGGGACCGCAAGTGGCGTCAGCCGTTCGCCGATCCCGTCCATCCAGCAGGCCGTGTTGGCAAAACAGACGGGAACATCCGCACCGAGCGATTTCGCCAGCGTGGTCCAGTCGACGGCATCAGACTGAGAGGCGTTCTCTGCCCGCACCAGTCTCAGGACAGCCGCCGCATCGGCCGATCCGCCGCCGATCCCGGCGGCAATCGGCAAGGTTTTGTCGAGCGTGATGTGACCGAGCGTCAAATCCGGGCCGGCCCGCGATAGCGCATCGAGCGCGAC
>JANORU010000153.1:0-1788 GCA_031415475.1 Hyphomicrobium sp. | reverse complement strand
ATCCGAGTACGTGAAGAAGCAGCCGCGCTAGGCGCTACTTCGACGCCTTCTCCCGCGCGATCGCTTCGACGATCAGTTCGTGCGCGCGCTCGGGGCCGTGCAGGCCTTCGATCTTGACCCACTTGCCGGGCTCGAGATCCTTGTAGTGCTCGAAGAAGTGCACGATCCGCTCGACCAGGATTTCAGGCAGGTCATTGTAGTGTTTTATCTTCTCGTAGTAGCGCGTGAGCTTCGGGTGCGGCACGGCGAGGATTTTTTCGTCCTGGCCCTTGTCGTCCGTCATCATCAGCACGCCCACAGGTACGCAGCGCACGACACAGCCCGGCACAAGCGCGCGGTTGCCCACCACCATCACATCAATCGGATCGCCATCGAGCGAGAGCGTGTGCGGGATGAAGCCGTAATTGCATGGATAGCGCATCGAGGTGTACAGGAAGCGGTCCACAAACATTGCGCCCGATGCCTTGTCGATCTCGAACTTGATCGGCTCGCCGCCGAGCGGCACTTCGATCAGGACGTTCACGTCCTCGGGCGGGTTGGGTCCGGTCGGGATTTTGGAGAGGTCCATGTTTGGTCCTGTCGTCCTTGGCGCAGTTTCGGGGCGGCGCGGTATGGGGGGCGGTTTTCAAGACAAGCCGCCTGCAATATCGGGGCCTGAGCCAAGCGCAAGGTTAACCTGCAGACGCCATGACGTCACGCCGCGTTCGCTACGGCCTTCGGCATAGCAGGCGGGTCGATAGGCTTGGCGACCATATCGACAGACCTGGCCTTGCTATGGGCCGCGATCTGGTACGGCAGACTGTTGTCGGCGCGGCCATGACGCACGGGTCCAGATTTGGTCCGCGTCTTGCCCCAACAGAGTTGCGGATCAAACTTTTTTGGCGAGCCCGAGCAGGCGCAGACGGAGGGCGTTGAGGCGGATGAAGCCTTCGGCGTCCTTCAGGTCATAGGCACCGGCATCGTCCTCGAACGTCACATGCGCTGCCGAGTAGAGCGAATTGGGCGAGGACCTGCCCGTCACGATCACATTGCCCTTGTAGAGCTTGAGCGTGACCGTGCCCGAGACATTGGTCTGCGACTTGTCGATGGCGGCCTGCAGCATCTCGCGCTCGGGCGCAAACCAGAAACCGTTATAGATCAGCTCCGCATAGCGCGGCATCAGCTCGTCCTTGAGGTGGCCGGCCCCGCGATCGAGCGTGATAGACTCGATTGCGCGATGGGCCTGCAGCAGGATCGTGCCGCCGGGTGTTTCGTAGACGCCGCGCGACTTCATGCCGACGAAGCGGTTCTCGACCAGGTCGAGCCGGCCGATGCCATTGTCGCGGCCAAGATCGTTGAGCGCCGCCAGCAGCGTCGCGCCGGAAAGCGCTTTGCCATTGAGCGAGACGGCGTCGCCACGTTCAAAGCCGATCTCGATCTCGGTGACCATGTCGGGCGCTTCCATGGGCGAGACGGTACGCATGAAAACGTAGGGCGGCGGCTCGACTGCGGGATCTTCCAGCACTTTGCCCTCCGAGGACGAGTGCAGCAGGTTGGCGTCGACCGAAAACGGAGCCTCGCCACGCTTGTCTTTGGCGACCGGAATCTGGTGCTTCTCGGCGAACTCGATCAGGTCGGTGCGCGATTTGAACTCCCAGGTGCGCCAAGGCGCGATCACCCGGATATGCGGGTTCAGAGCATAGGCCGACAGCTCGAAGCGGACCTGGTCATTGCCCTTGCCGGTCGCGCCATGGGCGATGGCGTCGGCGCCAGTTTCCTTGGCGATCTCGACCAGTCTTTTCGCAATGA
>JANORU010000152.1:0-4366 GCA_031415475.1 Hyphomicrobium sp. | reverse complement strand
GGCCGACAGTGTCTCGGCGAGCGCCAAGACGAGTGTCGATTTTCCGACACCCCCTTTGGTGTTCATGACGGCGACGGCGTTGCGCGGCATCGCGGCAAGTCCCCCTGGCGTTGCTCGCACCAGCGGCTCTCCCAAACGGATAGAGACGGAACACGGCAACACGACCCGGCTTCGTGTGCGGGGCGATTGTGGCAGCCTCACGGTCGGCGGAGGAGTTTTAGGCGGCCCGGATGCTCACCAGTGCCGGTCGTAGCGGCCAATCGGCCGCCAGCCGTAGCCGCCAGAACCGGCCCGGACCTTGATATGCTCGATACGGGTCACCGGTGGATGGTCGACGATGTGGCGCTCGGCCGGGCGCAGCACGATCGGCCGGTGGACCAACGCCGTCACGGCCGGCTCGACCCTCGTGACCACCCGCTCCGGGTGCACCAGTACCGTCCGGACAACGTGCCGGTAAACCGCTGGCGAAACAACTGGAATGCGGCTCGCCGGAGCGACGACGACTTGCCGGGCGACAGTCCGCGTCACAGCCGGAGTAGGCACTTTGCATTTCACTTCGCGGCCATGCCGGTCGACGCCGTGCTCCCAGCGCGTGGAGCCTGAGCGGACGACCACGGTCTCGTGAACGGTACGCACGACTGCCGGTTCGTGGCGATACCTAACGCTGCCTGGGTGGACCAGAACGCGCGATACGGCCTGACTGTAGATCGCGGGAACGTGCTGGCGATGAATGCGGCCCGGCGCCACCACAACGCGCGCGGCGCGCGACCCCACCACTGGCGGCAGGTCGAACACCTGGCGATGGCCCGGCCGGACCACGACTTCACGGGCGATCGTGTGATAGCGATCGGGAAGTTGGACTTTCTCATAGCATTCGACCGCCCCGCGCTTGCAGCCGAACTGTCCAGACATGGCCGGACCGGCGACGAACGTGAGAGCCGCTAGAACCGCTGCGGCCGCCGTCATCGAAGCCAATTTCATGAAACTTACCCTCTAAGACATTCGCTAAGCCCAGGCAACGGGCTCGAAACCCACACGGCGAGATGTCCGCGCCGGCCGCCAATGGGCCCGCACGCGGACTTTCGCCGCCAGGAATGACGCTAACGGAAGACCTTAGGTCGCCGAAGTCCAGGTTACGAAAATGGTAAAAAGTTCGGACACTTCGATTGGTCTCGCTGGACCTACTTATCGAAGGTCGCCCGGCGGCTAATCGCTCGGTCTTGCGTTCAGGGAGATTAGCCCATACGAGACTGGCAGGGTTAACTCGCGACTGGAGGCGCTGATTCCATGGCTACTTACGTTAGCATCGCTTCGCGCCGCGCGGCGCTCGTTCTGTCTGTCGCTTTGCTCACCGCGCCGCTCACCGGTTGCGGCGTCAACAACATCCCGAGCTACGAACAGAGCGCCAAGGCCGCCTGGTCGGAAGTGCTGAACAATTACAAGAGCCGCAACGATGTCATCCCGAACCTGGTCGAGACCGTCAAAGGCTTTGCCGAGCAGGAAAAGAGCGTACTGATCGAAGTCGTCGAGGCGCGCGCCAAGGCGACCAGTGTGCAGGTGCCGGCCGACATTCTGACCAACCCGGAAGCGATGAAGAATTTCCAGCAGGTGCAAGGCCAGCTTGGCGGCGCACTCGGCCGGCTGCTCGCGGTCATCGAGAAGTATCCCGACATCAAGTCTGGCCAGAACTTCCTCGCTATGCAGAGCCAGCTCGAAGGCATCGAAAACAAAATCCGCATCGCCCGCAGCGAATACATTCAGTCGGTCCGCCAATACAATACCGAGCTGGTGACCATTCCCGGCCGCTGGTGGAAGTCGTTCATGTATTCCGACAAGGTTGAGATGGCGACGTTTGAGATCCCGGCCGACGAGCAGAAGGTGCCGAAGGTCGATTTCGGCACAGAGAAGAAGTAAGGCCGCCTCATCGCTCGAACAGGGGAACGCCGGATCATGAGCGGTGCCAGCCGAACCGCCGCCGCTGTTGTTTCGTGCAGATTGGCGCGTGAGCGGGTGCGCCTCGCGTTCGCCCTAGTTCTTGGTCTCGCAGCGGTCATCGCGTGGTGCGGTTCAGCGCGCGCCGCCGAGCCGGAGTTCCCAACGCTCACCGGCCAGATTGTTGACGATGCCAATCTGCTGTCAGCCGAGGACAAGGCCGCAATCCTGACCGACTTGCAGGCGCTGGAAGGCAAATCGTCCGATCAGCTCGTCGTCGTCACGCTGCCGTCCCTGCAAGGCTTCTCGATCGAGGACTTCGGCTACAAGCTCGGCCGCCATTGGGGCATCGGTCAGGACGGCAAGGACAACGGCGTTCTGCTGATCGTGGCACCCAACGAACGCAAAGTCCGCATCGAGGTCGGCAAGCGTCTCGATCCGGTGTTGACCGACTCCTTGAGCAAAATCGTCATTCAGAACGCCATTCTGCCGGGCTTCCGGCGCGGCGATTTTGCGGCCGGCATCAAGGCCGGCGTCACCGACATCAAAGACATTCTGCTCGGCGACGCCGCTGGCGTTGAAGAACGCGCGCGCGGCATGAACTCCGGCGGCGACACCGAAATCGATTACATCGCGCTCGCCATCCTACTGTTGTGGGTCGCCATCTTTGTCTACGTCATTTATGTCCAGAGCCAGCAGGCGCGCACTGTGCCGACCCGGCTCGACCGCCGTCGTGGACGCCGACAGTACAGCGACGACGGCGGTGTCATTGTCGTTCCCAGCGGCTCGGGCGGTTGGGAAGGCGGCGGATGGAGCGGAGGCGGCGGCGGATGGTCTGGCGGCGGCGGCACGTTTTCCGGCGGCGGCGCATCGGGCGATTGGTGAGGGACGGATGGCTAAGTTAAACGGGACCGTATCATGCCACTGATTTCGGAAGCCGACAACCAGCGCATCGCCGACGCGATTGCCGCGGTCGAACGCCAAACCTCGGGCGAGATCGTCGCCGTGGTGACGCGCGAAAGCAGCACGTACCTTTACGCACCGTTCCTGTGGGCTTCGATCCTCGCGCTGCTGGTGCCGTGGCCGCTGATTTATTTCACCTGGCTGCCGGTGCAGACAATTTTTGCGGCCCAACTCCTGACCTTCCTGAGCATCCTGGTCTTCACGCTGCCACGACCGGTGCGCTATTGGCTGGTGCCGCGCGGACTGAAGCGGCGGCGCGCCCATCGCCGCGCCATCGAACAATTCCTGACGCAGAACCTGCACACCACCCAAAGCCGAACGGGCGTTATGATTTTCGTCTCGGTCGCTGAGCGGTTCGCCGAAGTGCTCGCCGATACCGAAATCAACGCCAAGGTGCCGCCCGGTACCTGGCAGAAGATCGTCGACACGCTGACCGAAAGAATCGCGGCTGGACAGCCGGGCGACGGATTTGTAGCCGCCATTGAGTCGGCCGGCGCTCTGTTGGCGCAGCACTTCCCGCCCGGGTCGCATGATCCCAATGAGCTGCCCGATCATCTGATCATTCTCGAAAACGACGAGCTGTAAGAGCGGTCGCGAATTAATTCAGGAGCGCGCGCATGGCGGAGATCACAACGGCCCGCGCGCCACGTCGTGCCCTCGTCTCCTGGGTTCTGTACGATTGGGCGGCACAGCCGTTCTACACTCTTGTTCTGACCTTCCTGTTCGCGCCGTACTTCGCCAAGGCCGTCGTTGGAAATGAAGCGCAGGGGCAAGCGCTGTGGGGCTATGCAGCGGCGGCTGCCGGCATTCTGATTGCCATCGGCAGTCCGTTCCTCGGCGCGCTGGCCGACGGCCGCGGACGTCGCAAACCCTGGATTGCACTCTTCTCAGTGATGCTCGCTGCCGGTCTCGCCATGTTGTGGTGGGCGGAACCCAACGCATCGATCAGCACCATCGCCCTCGTTCTGGCCGCCTTCGTGCTGGCAACGGCCGCCGCCGAATTCTCGTCCGTCTTCACCAACAGCCTAATGCCGAGCCTGGTGCCGCCGAGCGAACTCGGCCGGCTGTCAGGATTCGGCTGGGGCGTCGGTTATGCTGGCGGACTTGCCAGCCTTGCCATCATGGCCGGGCTGATCGTCGCCGATCCGGCAACCGGCAAGACTCTCATCGGCCTCGATCCCGTCTTAAAGCTCGATCTTGCCAGCCGCGAAGCCGACCGGTTGGTCGGCCCGTTCTCGGCGATCTGGTTCGTGCTGTTTATGATCCCATTTTTCCTGTTCGTGCCGGATGTCGCCAAGACACCCGATCCATCGAAGGCTGGACACTCGGCGGTTTCAGAACTTTGGCAGACGATCAAATCGCTGCCGTCCAATCGCGACATGCTGCTGTTTCTGATCGCCCGTATGATCTACGCCGACGGCCTGACTGCGATTTTCACGTTCGGCGGCATCTACGGCGCGACCGTGTTCGG
>JANORU010000151.1:0-3481 GCA_031415475.1 Hyphomicrobium sp. | reverse complement strand
GGTACGAACCGGGTAGAACCCTGACAGACTAGACCGGGAACATTCCTGACAGTTTTGCTTGTGTCTCCAAGGGGGAGATTCAGGCGATGGCTTTCAAGGAGACGTGCCGGGTGGAAGAGCGGATTTGCATGTTCCGGGATTGGGATACAGGGGCCTTTACGGTTGAGGCTCTGGCGTCGCGTTATGGCGTTAGCCGGGACACGTTTTACGTCTGGAAGCGGCGGCGCGAGAGCGGCGCGCCGGACTGGTACGAGGAGTATTCGCGGGCTCCCATTGCTTGCCCCCACGCGACGGGCCCGAAGCAGGTGTCGGCGATTGTTGCGCTGCGCGAGAAGTTTCCGCACTTTGGCCCCAAGAAGCTGCGCGCCAAGCTTCTGGCGTCGCGTCCTGGGATGGATTGGCCCGCGGCCTCGACGATTGGCGATATTCTGAAGCGCGAAGGCTTGATTGAAGCCAAGCCGCGCCGCCGCCGTCCGATAGCGCAGGGTGAGGTGGTGTCAGGCGCGACGGTCGCCAACGGCGAGTGGGCGATCGACTTCAAGGGCTGGTTCCGCACGCGCGATGGCGAACGCTGCGATCCGTTGACGGTGACGGACACGGCGAGCCGGTATCTGATTGAGACGCGGATTGTTGATCCGACGTGGATCGGCGTTCGAGCGGCTCTAGAACGGGTATTTTCTGACGTTGGCCTTCCCGATGCGATCCGCTCGGACAACGGCCCACCATTCGGCTCAACGGGGGCTGGCGGGCTATCGAGCTTGTCGGTGTGGTGGCTGCGCCTGGGGATTGCGCCGCGCTACATTCCGCCGTCGTCTCCGCAAGACAACGGCCGCCACGAGCGCATGCATCGCACCTTGAAAGCCGAGACAGCGAAGCCACCAGCTGGAACGCCCGCCGAGCAGCAGAGCCGGTTCGATAGGTTCCGGCGGCACTACAATGAAGAGCGCCCGCACGAGGCACTGGATCAGACGCCGCCCGCGCGCCACTGGCAGCCGTCAACCCGGCTGTTTGTGCGCAAGCTTGAAGACCCGTGGTATGATGCGGATCATGAGGTTCGTTCGGTGCGCTACAAAGGCACGATCAAGTGGCGCGGTGAGATGGTGTTTATCGGAGAAGCGTTTGCCGGCGAACTCGTCGGCATTGCAGAACTGGATACTGGCGATCACATCGTGCGGTTCTGCGGCCATGATCTGGGTGTGATCGGCCGCGACTTCCGTTTCCATCGCTTCGCTCCGCCGCGTGCGCGGCTGCGCTCCAGCGATGGAAACGGAGCGCAAACGGTGTCAGGTATGTTGCCGGTCTAAAGCGTCAGGTATGTGCCCGGTCGATCAATCGATGGTCCGCGATGAGGCCCGTCAGCAATACTTCGAATCGCGGACATGGGTCATTCGGCGTTAAGCGCCAACAGCTGAAGTCAGTTGTTCATGCTGAAATGACGGGGTGCGCCCGCGTATTCCTAGCAATGCCTTGTGGCCGCTAGCTGCTTGCTGCTTGGCCTTCGAGCCAAGTCCAAACCCGAGCGGTTGATTGGTCTGCAAGCTCTTGGTCGGTGCTGACGGCATACCAGGCGCTTGCTGGATCAATGGCGAAATCAATGGCGACTATGAGCTTGCGTGAGGCAATCGATGGTGCCGCCAGTGGAAGGCTGGCAAGGGCGACGCCGAAACCAGCTTCCGCCGCAGTAAGGGCAAGATCGCTATCGCTGAAATCTGTGCCTGCGGCGACGTCACCAACAGTTGGGTCCGCCAGTTGAAACCAGTCATTCCAACCGACCGCGCGTTCGTCGTGCAACAAGCCCGTTGCCGGCAGATCCTTCGCTTTCAATCTTCGGCGGCCAACCAGATCCGGCGCAGCAACGGGCGCTCGGCTGTCATTGATTAGACAAATGCTGTGCAAGCCTTCGGGCGGCGTTGGTGCGTAGACAATCGCCACGCTCGCTTCTATTTCGCTGAAATCGACGGTGGTTCCTGATGTGTCAATCCACGGATCGCAACCGGCACAGTGTGCTCTCAAGTCTCCCAGCCTCGGCAATAGCCATCTGCATCCAAAGTCACGGGGCGCATAGATCACGACGCTGCCAGGCTTTCTAAACGGTGCCAGACGCTTGTAACCATCCTCAAGCAGATCGAGCGAACGGCGAACGCTGCGCTGATAGTCACGGCCGGCATCGGTCAGCAGTACGGTTCGTCCAACACGGCGGAACAGCGGCTGCCCAATCCGATCTTCCAGAAGCCGTATTTGGTGACTGACAGCAGATTGACTCAAGCCCAATTCAGCCGCCGCGAGGCTGAAACTCCCCAGCCGTGCCGCTGCTTCAAAACCGTTCAGGAACTGCAGTGGAGGGACGTTTCGATATCGCCTCATATGAATTCCATTCATGCATAAGCGGAATCGTTCTTGTTTGACCAGGCCACCGGTTCGGCGGAAACTTCACGCCAACCCATATTATTGCTGGATATCTATCAATGCTAGCTCGAAATGCCCCAAACGCTGCACAAGACATTCAAATGAATGAAGTTCCACCAGCCCAATCTGTCCGCAGGCCCGCTGAAATCGAACCGCATGATCGGACTTGGATGGCCTGGCCACACCGCCAGGACCTTTATGGTGACCGACTTGGCCGGGCACAGGCGACCTATGCGCAAATCGCGCGGGCAATATCAGAATTCGAACCGGTTACGATGGTGGCCCACCCGGATCATGCGGCTGGGGCCCGTGCCCATCTTGGCAATACGGTGCCGGTGATAGAACTTCCCATCGATGACTGCTGGATCAGAGATTCTGGCCCCACATTTGTCACTCAAGGCGATGGCCAAGTCAGTGGCGTGTCTTGGCGCTTCAATGCATGGGGTGGAAAGCACTCTCCGTGGAACAATGATGACGCGCTCGCGGCCCGGATTATGGCGCTCGAGGGTTTGGAGGTCAAACAATCCTGGTTGACCTGCGAAGGCGGATCACTCGCCTGCGACGGTGACGGCACGCTCATTGTCACCGAGACAAGCATTCTCCACCCCAACCGCAATCCAGGCATTAGCAAATCGTTCGCCACGGCGGAACTCAAAGCCATGCTCGGCGTCGAGAAGGTAATCTGGCTGCCAGGCGATCCTCTCGACATCGAAACCGATGGCCACATTGATGGAATGTGCAGCTTCGTTAAACCCGGTGTCGTGCTGTTTGAATCGAACTCCGACCCGCGCGACCCGCATTCACGCATTCTTGCCGAAAATCTAGCCGTTCTCCGGAGTGAAACCGACGCCAGGGGCCGCCCCTTCGAGGTGATCCCGCTGGAGGAAGCGATTGATGCGGAGGTGACCAGCGACACCTTCTGCCGTTCCTACATCAACTTCTACCTCCCCAACGGCGGCGTTATCGTGCCGGCCTACGGTACCCCAAGTGACGCCCGGGCACGCACCACCATTGAGCGGGCCTTTCCCGGCCGGAAGGTCATTCAGATTGACGTGACCGACATCGCACCGGGTGG
>JANORU010000150.1:0-10197 GCA_031415475.1 Hyphomicrobium sp. | reverse complement strand
CGGAAACGGCAATGTCGGCGGCGGTCTTGCAATGTTGGGCGGTTTCCATCGGTTTGACCTCGACGCTGGCATTGCCGTTCGGCATGGCAAGCGTGACGATCATGACAATGACGGATGGTTCCATGGCGCGATCCTCCTTGAGAGGCAAAAGGACAAAGATTGGATCAGCCCGCCCGCTGGTCCGGATCAACGCAAGACTTGAAAAGATACGCGAACCCGGCCGATCGTCTGCCCCGAATCGTGCCCGGCTCAAGACCTGTTAGGCGCTGTGAAAATGGCCGGAAAAAGAAGTCCTTTGGCTCGCCGCCGGGTTAAGGTGGCGTGATGCGCCGACCGGCCGCGCGGTGCTGGTTGCCGCCGCATGTTATGCGCCTGATGTTCAATACACGCCAAGCTGGACCCATCCGATGACCAAGACCCGCACCGAGACCGACACCTTTGGCCCGATCGAAGTCGCCGCCGACCGCTACTGGGGCGCGCAGGCCCAACGCTCGCTCGGCAATTTCAAGATCGGCTGGGAGAAGCAGCCCAAGCCGATCATTCGCGCACTCGGCATCGTCAAGCGGGCGGCGGCGGAAACCAACATGGCGCTCGGCAAGCTCGACGCCAAAATCGGCGAAACGATCGTCAAAGCCGCGCAAGAGGTGATCGAGGGCAAGCTCGATGATCATTTTCCGCTGGTCGTCTGGCAAACGGGGTCGGGCACGCAATCGAATATGAATGCCAACGAGGTGATCTCGAACCGGGCGATCGAAATGCTCGGCGGCGAGATGGGCTCGAAAAAGCCGGTCCATCCGAACGATCACGTCAACATGGCGCAATCGTCGAACGACACCTTTCCGACCGCGATGCACATTGCCTGCGCCGAAGAGGTGCATCATCGGCTTCTTCCAGCACTGCAATACCTGCGCAACGCGCTCAACGACAAGGCGAAGGCGTGGGCGCATATCATTAAGATTGGCCGCACCCACACACAGGATGCAACGCCGTTGACGCTCGGTCAGGAATTTTCCGGCTACGCCCAGCAGGTCGAGAACGGTATTGCCCGCATCGAGCAGACCCTGCCGATGCTGATGCAGCTCGCGCAGGGCGGCACGGCGGTCGGCACCGGGCTCAATGCACCCAAGGGCTTTGCCGGCATGGTGGCGGAGTGCATCGCCGCGATCACGCACATGAAGTTCACCTCGGCTCCGAACAAATTCGAGGCGCTGGCCGCCCACGACGCCATGGTCATGACCCACGGCGCCATCAACACGGTGGCGGCCTCGCTGTTCAAGATTGCCAACGACATTCGCTTCTTGGGCTCGGGACCGCGCTCTGGACTTGGTGAACTGGCGTTGCCGGAAAACGAACCGGGATCGTCGATCATGCCGGGCAAAGTCAATCCAACCCAGTGCGAGGCCATGACCCAGGTCTGCATCCACATTTTTGGCAACAACGCTGCGATCACCTTCGCCGGCAGCCAGGGGCACTTCGAGCTCAACGTCTTCAATCCGATGATGGCCTACAATTTCCTGCAATCGGTGCGCCTGATGAGCGACGCGGCGATGTCGTTCACCGACAATTGCGTCATCGGCATCGAAGCCCGCGAGGCCAATATCAAGGCCGGTCTGGAGCGCTCGCTGATGCTGGTGACGGCGCTGGCGCCGAAGATCGGCTACGACAACGCCGCCAAGATCGCCAAGACAGCGCACAAAAAGGGCACGACCCTGCGCGAGGAAGCGGTCGGCGGCGGCTACGTGACCGACGCCGAATTCGATGCGATCGTTAGGCCCGAAAACATGATCGGGCCGGATGCATGATGGCGCGGGCTTGCCGGCCTGGCTGAGCCGCCGATTGACGGCGTTGCAAGTCATTCGGTCCGCATATATAATGCGCATGATAGATGCGCATGGAGACTGGCATGGCAAAAAAGGCCACCCGCAAGAAGGCGGTCAATGTGTCGATTGACGCCGGGTTGGCCGCGGAAGCCAAGGAGTTCGGCACGAACATGTCGGCCGTTCTCGAAAAGGCATTGAATGCCGAAAACCGTACGCGCCGCCAAGCCAAGTGGACGAAGGAAAATAGAGTAGCGATCGATGCCTGGAACAAGCTAGTCGAGGAAGACGGGCTGTGGGCCGAGAAGTACCGGAGCTGATCCATGGATCAGTATGACGTTTGCAGGCTCAAACACGGCGAGATCGCTGTCATAATCCAGCACGACATGTTCAGGGAATTTCGGACGCGTGTTGTCGTGCCGTTGGTGCCGCGGATGCGCGGGAAGCTTTCCACTAGTCTCAATCCAGTTCTGCGTCACGCGCGCCGCGATTGGGTTATGGCAACGCATCTGATGAGTGTTGTGTCTGTGTCGGCCATTTCAGAGCATCTGGGCTCTATCACCGACCAGGAGTACACGATCAAGCGCGCGATCGACCAACTGCTCCTTGGGGTCTGATTGGTATGCCGTCCGACACCGTGATCAATCTCAGAAAGGTCCGCAAAGCCAAGGCGCGGGCTGACAAGGATAAGCAGGCGGCCGAGAACCGGGCAAAATCCGGCCGTTCGAAAGATGAGCGGACCAAGACCGAGGCGCTTCTGAAATTCGATGCGTCGCGGCTCGACAGTGCGCGGCGCTCCAATCCCGATCCCGACGACGACCTCGATCCGGGCAACGTGTCATGAACCGCCCGGTCAAGCGGTCGTTCTCCTTGCGCGGCCATCAAACGTCGATTTCGCTCGAAGCGCCGTTCTGGGAGGCGCTCAAGGATGCGGCCGCGAAGGAAAATATCGCCCTGGCGGCGCTCGTCGCCCGGATCGATGAGCAGCGCGGTGGCGAGGGGCTATCCGGCGCCGTGAGGATTTGGATCCTCGATTATTATCGCCGCGGCGCGACGGCGCGATCCTACGATGGCGGCAATCGCGATTGATAAGCGGGCAGCGTCGCTTATTGGTAGGGTGAGACCTGGAACGGCTTCCAGGTATTTTCGACCGGCTTTTTGCGGCGCGGAGCGGTGACACGAGGCGGATCGGTTTTACCGGGCTCGGACTGTACGGGATCGGCCTCGGCTTGCGGAACTTCGCCGCCCGCCGCCGGTGCTGCTCCCGTTTCTGCCGGAACAGTGGCCGGCGGGGCAACGCCCTGGTCGGGGAGCGGCGCACCATCTGGTCCGGCCGGCGCTGCTGTTTGCGCGGCTTCTGCGGCCTTCGCGGCCTCCAGCTGTGCCGCTGCGGCGCGGGCGGCGTCGGCGGCCTTCAGCCTGTCTTGTTCTTCCCTGGCGCGCTGCTGATCGAGTTTTCTCAATCGTTCGAGTTCGTCGACATCGCGTTCCATTCTCCGCACATTGAGTTCGCGTTCCAGCGCTTCGGCATTGATGGTTGGCGGAATTTGTCCGACGTCCTTCAAGCGTCCCGTGTAAGCAATGATCACGTCAGGCAGCGGTTTGCGTTCGCCAGCCGCGGCCGCCACGGGGGCGCCGCTCGGCGGGACCGGTGTCGAAGGTGCGGCGCGGGACGCCGCTTTGCCGGCAATTTTCCAGGCGCTGTCGAGCGTCAATTTCTGCAGATTGACGGTCGTATCGAACACCGCCGTTCCGTCCTTGGTTTGCACCTCGACTTTGGCGAGCTTCAATGCGCCATCGCCGATGATCACCGGAATGGTCACTTGCCCAAGCTTCAACTGATACTGTTTCAAGGCAGCGCTCAGCGCTTCGCTGAGTTCGGCGCCGGGCATCGCGCCTTTGCCGGCCAGCACCTGCTCGCTGACCGAGGATACCGCCTCTGGCGAAACGCCTGACAACGTGACGTCGCCGAGCTTCATCGTCCCCGTTCCGCTCATCGCCGCCATCATGGCGAGCGGGCTCAGCGCCTTGCCGGAGAATTTGACATCGAGAGCGGCGACATCGCTTTCAATGCTGTCGTCACTGCCGCTCTCGGCACTGCCGCGGCTTGAAATGCCGATCTTGAGGTCGCCATTGAGCAGCGCGCCAGCCGGTTGTGTTTCGAGCGTCCATTTCGATACGGCCTTGCCGCCGAGGGCTGCACCTTCGAGGCTAGTGACTTCAACGCGACCCGGCGCCAGCGTCATGGCGAGCCGTGCGTCCTGCATGGCCAGGCCAGGCTCGAGCGACAGACTGCGGATATTGGCTTTGATGGTGCCGTCGAGTGCGTTCAATACCGAAAGATCGAAGGCCTGGTCGGGCCAAACCGGCGCTGGTTCGGCGGCCAGTGCGGCCGCCTGCGCCGCCAGAAGGGCGGCCTGCCTGCGGGTCGTCGGCACCGGCGGGGGTGCAGTTGGCAACTTGACCTCAGTTCCCGATGCGGCGTCCGACAGCACGGCCGGCAACAGCCCCGGCAGATTGACCTGATCGGCTGTCAGGTCTGCTGTGACAGCGGTTCGGCCAGCGTCGCCCGAAGCAACGACCATCGTGCCGGTCAGTTTGGACGCACCGACTTTCAAGTTCTGCGACGTGAGCGTTAGGGTCGACTTGGCGTGCTTGGCGGCGATCGTTCCTTCAACGGCAACGCCGGTCGCCGCGCGCCCGATATCGATCCCCATCAACCCCATCGGCCGGCGAATATCGCTGGCCGCGATCTTGATATTGCCGTCGGCGGCAAAGTCTTGGGCTTCGCCGATCTTGATGTGACCGGTGAAATCGGTTTCGAGGCCTTCGGTTGTCACTTCGGCGACCGAAACCAATCCCGTGGCCGGGATGCCGACCGCTTTGAGATAGACGCGGCCCGGTTGCTGCGCGGTCGTCGCGGCCGGCCGGCGTCCCTTCTGCTGCGGCGACACGGTTGCAAGGATCGCGTCGATATCGGCGGTTTCTATTTCGGCGGTCAGATCGGCCGGAGCCTCTCGCCAGGCCGGCCCGGCGCCATCGATCCGCGCCGACATGACCAAGCGGCCGCCACGGACAACGCCGTCCATCGTCAGATCGAGCGCCTTGTCGAGCCGCTCGCCGAAGCCAAGTGTGGTGGCCAGCCGCCAGGGCGACATGCGTGCCCAGCGATCGCGCACGGCCGCGAAATCCTGGCTGACCCCGATCAGCTCAGACAGGGCCTCGACGGCAGCCGGTTCGGGCGCCTCGATCACGCCTCTGACGGTGCCACGCGGCTTCTCCGGCAAGCCCAGTGCGTCGCCTTCGAGGTCGACCAAAAGTCCGCCGGTCGAAGAAAACTTCAAAACCGGCATCGTCAACTTGCCGTCAACCAGCGTCAATTCGGCATGAACATCTTTGAGTGTTCGACTGCCATCAATCAGCTCACCAGCTTTGACGTTGAGTGAGAGATCGGAGAACGCGGCATCCTGGGTGCCAGGCGTGGCAGTGGCGCCATTGGCATCAGGTTTGGATTGCGCAGATTGTTTGAACAGCAGCGCCTTCAAACCGTCGAGGCCGGAACTTTCCGGCCACAGTTGCGCCAAGTCGATCCGCTTGCCTTCCAGTTTCACGGCGATCTGACGGGCGCCTTTGAGTGTCAAGCGCACGCCGCCGCGCAACGGCGTACCATTGGCCTCGGCGGTGGCGTCCTTCAATTCGACCGCGGAATCGCTGAGCAGCATTTGACCCGACAGGGAAAATGGACCGTCGGTTCGTTGCCGGCCAAACGAGGTATCGCCGAAGCCCCAACTGGCGAAGCGCGTCAGGCTCTGGCCGTTGAGCGCAATGGTCCCGTCAAAGGCGCGCTCGCCGCCGGCCTCGGTCAACGTGCCGTCGAGCGAGAGTTCTGTTCCGCCTGGCAAATTGGCCCGCACATCGCGAACCTGCAGGGGCCCGCCGGCGCGCGCGACGGTGATCCGCAATCCGCTGATGACTTGCTTGCCAAGTCCGATCTGGTCGAGCACGAAGGCCGCCGTCGTGTCGGCCTCGTTGGGCATCAGGCCGACGAAGCGTTCGAAAAATTCGCGTGCGACATCGAGAGGAATTCCGGCCGCCGCTTCTGCGCTGCCGCCGCTCGTCAACTGGTCGAGGTCGAGCCACTTCGAAGTCAACGTCGTGTCGAGTTTAACGCGCTCGCTCCAGCCGACGGTCGCCTCCCCCGAGATCAGTTGCGGCGGGCCGCCCTGTTCGAGCGTGATCGCAATGTCGGAGAGCTTGGCCTGGCGCGCGTCGGATGCGAGCTTTGCCTTGAAATCGAATTGTGGAACCGGCGCGGCCTGCTTGCCGGCCGGTTCGGCGGCGGGCGCCGTGATCTGCCAGGATTTGACTGACAGCTTTCCGGATAATTCGCCGGCGACGCGCGGACTGCCGGCAAGATCGCTGGCGGTCGCGTCGAGCACATAGGCGTTGCCCGTTGCCGGCGCGTTGACCACCGCTTTGAACCGGAAATCGCCATTCGCCTGCCGGGCGGTCGTCGTCAGCCGCGTGTCGCGGTCTTCGCCGTTCCACTTGACGGTGCCTTTGAAGCGAAACGGACCTTCGAGTGCATCGGCGGACAGTTCGCCGTTGATGGCGTCGAGCCGGGCGAGTTCATTGCCCTTCGAGCCGCTGAAGCCGATCGCACCATCGATAATGCGAACCGATTGCAGGGCGATGCCATTTGGAACGAACGGCAGTTCGCCAGACTTGATGCCGAGCGAGGCCCAATTGCCGATGCCATCGCCGTCGACGGCGAGTTCCAGCACCGGCTTCGTCAACTCGATCTCGCGGGCTTCAAGAAGTCCCTTGAGCAACGGCGGCACGGATAGCCGCATGATGAAATCATCGACCCGGATGAGCGGCCGCCCGGTCTCGCCGCCGGGATCGGCGATCCGCAGTTTTTCGAACCGGACATAGGGCGAGGGCAAGAGCCGCAACGCAACATTGCCGCCGACGCGCACTTCGCGGCCGAGAATGCGTGAGGCTTCTTCCTCGAACACACCGCGATAGCCGTTCCAGTCGACCATCGCAGGCACGGCAAAGAGCGCTGCGAAGGCAACGATCAGCAGGCCACCGAGAAACATGAGCACGTGGTTCATGGGCGGGTTTTCTGCTCGCGACTTTTCTCGTTTCGGTTCAGGTCCGGGCCCCAACAGAACGATGGCCACGATGAGGCAAAGCCATGTCCCTGGGACACCTCACGCCCGGCAATGTGCCAAGCAACCTAAGGCTTTCTCGGGGCGTAGATGCTGTGCTGGCGCGACACTAATCGATCTAGGGCAAGGACGGCACCTGATTCGACAAAGTTTTTCTCTGTTTATACCGGTCACTAAGTCGAACTTCGGTGGCCGCAACAACTGAACCTGCTCTGGTTGGGCACCCCAACAATACCGGTTGTGAGTTTGCGGGCTAACGGCCGTCCTGCCATTGCCGCCCGCGCCTCAATGGGTTAGTCCGGACCCATGCCCAAACCGGGAAAACAATCCGCGAACATCGATCCGGCCTCCTCGTCCGAGCCTGAGGATATGCCGCCGTTCGACTTGCCTGACGTTTCAACGGGCGAGACAGCGGATGACAGCGCTGTAGCTGCGCCGCGGCAGTCCATTTCCGCGCGCGCCATGGGCCAGACGGCGGCGCCATACCTCGATAAACTCAATCCGGAACAACGCGCCGCGGTTGAAGCGCTCGACGGCCCGGTTCTCGTCCTAGCCGGTGCCGGTACCGGTAAGACCCGCGTTTTGACGACTCGCATCGCCCACATCCTGGCGCAGCGCCGGGCGTTTCCCTCGCAGATCCTGGCCGTCACCTTCACCAATAAAGCGGCACGCGAAATGAAGGATCGCGTCGGCCATCTGGTGGGAGGCAGCACGGAAGGCATGCCGTGGCTCGGGACCTTCCATTCAATCTGCGTCAAAATTCTGCGCCGTCATGCCGAACTGGCGGGTCTGAAGTCTGGCTTCACAATTCTCGATCCCGACGATCAGCTGCGCCTTCTAAAGCAGGTGATCGAGGCGAACGGACTGGATAAAGACCGCTGGCCGGCCCGCCAGCTTGCCGGAATGATCGACGGCTGGAAAAATCGCGGATTGGCTCCAGCCCAGGTGCCGAGCGGTGAAGCGTTTGCCTTCGCGGCTGGCAAGGGCGGCAAGCTGTACGCCGATTATCAGACCCGGCTGCGCGAACTCAATGCCTGCGATTTCGGCGACCTACTCTTGCTGTGCGTCGAACTGTTCCGCCATCACCCCGACGTGCTGGCCGACTACCACCGGCGTTTCAAGTTCATCCTGGTCGACGAGTATCAGGATACCAACATCGTACAGTATCTGTGGCTCAGGCTGTTGGCGCAGGGTTCGCCCAACATCTGCTGCGTCGGCGACGATGACCAATCGATTTACGGTTGGCGCGGTGCGGAGGTGGACAACATTCTCCGCTTCGACAAGGATTTCCCCGGCGCCAAGATCGTACGTCTGGAACGCAACTATCGATCGGACGGGCATGTGCTTGGCGCCGCCTCCGGCCTCATCGCTCACAACAAAGGCCGTCTCGGTAAGACGCTGTTCACCGATGGCGCGGCGGGCGCCAAAGTCACGGTTGCCGGCGTTTGGGATGACGAAGAAGAAGCCCGCACCATTGTCGACGATATCGAAGGTTTGCGGCGCGGCGGCCATCGGCTCAACGAAATTGCAATCCTCGTCCGCGCATCGGCGCAGATGCGCGCGCTTGAAGACCGGTTCATTACCGTCGGCCTGCCGTATCGCGTCATCGGCGGGCCGAGGTTTTATGAGCGCCAGGAAATCAAGGACGCGATTGCGTATCTGGAAATCACTGTCAATCCAGCCAATGACCTGAAGTTCGAACGGATCGTCAACGTACCAAAGCGCGGGCTTGGCGACACGACCGTCAAGCGGGTCCACGATTTGGCTCGTGCACGCGGCGTGCCGATGTATCACGCCGCCCGCGAGTTGGCGGAAACCGAAGAGCTTTCCGCCAAGGCGCGCAAATCGCTTCGCGATCTCATGGCATCGTTCGAGCGGTGGCGGTCGCGAATCGACGGCCTCCGGCACACGGAACTTGCCGAAGTGATCCTCGATGAGTCGGGTTACACGGCCATGTGGCAAGCCGACAAGAGTCCGCAAGCCCAGAGCCGGCTTGAGAACTTGAAGGAGCTCGTACGCTTCATGCACGAGTTCGAATCCCTACCGGGATTTCTCGAACACGTTTCTCTGGTCATGGACGCTGAGAAAGGCGAGGACGGCGATCGCATTTCCTTGATGACGTTGCACGCCGCCAAAGGGCTCGAATTCGAAACGGTCTTCTTGTCCGGGTGGGAAGAGGGCCTGTTCCCGCATCAGCGCGCGCTCGACGAACAGGGATTGGCGGGTCTCGAGGAAGAACGCCGGCTTGCCTATGTCGGCATCACACGAGCCAAGCATCGGGCGAAGATCTCATTTGCCCAGAACCGGCGCTTGAGAGGGCTTTATCAGGCGGCAACGCCATCGCGCTTTATCGACGAGCTGCCCGAGGCGCATGTCGACGTCGTGGAACTCAAGAGTGCATTTGGCGGCGCTTACCAGAATCTCGGATCGCTCTATGGCAAGAGCCGGTTCGACAGCGGAGGGCCGGCGTTTCGCTCAACTTATGATACGCCGGGTTGGCAACGCGCCCAAGCCAATGCGCAGGCCGGCAGTCCAACGCCGGCCGCGCCGCGCGCACCGGTCACGATTGAGGGTCAATTGATAGCGGCATCGACGGCGGACGGTGCGGGATTTCAACCCGGCGACCGCGTGCATCATGAAAAGTTCGGTCCCGGACAGATCGCTGAAGTCGACGGCAACAAGCTGACGATCGAGTTCACCCACGCCGGCCGCAAGCGCGTGGTCGACAGTTTTGTGCGCCGGGTTTGAACACCGCGTAACACTTCTTTCAACACGTTTTCAGAGATACGGCAGGTTTACATAAATTACGATCCACTTTTCTCAGCGTGATACGCGCATCAACGCTTTGACGATAACTTTCGGCAATTCCGGAAACCGCCTGTTGAGGCCTGCCGCTTAGAGTGCGGGCAGGGAACGGGTGGAGTGCGTCATGCCGTATAATTTGACAGGCTACAATGTAATCAACGGAACGCCGTCGGCCGAAACGCTGACCGGTACGATCCTGAAGGACGCCATTTATGGCAACGGCGGCGCCGATACGTTGAACGGCGGGCTCGGCAGCGACGTCCTGTTTGGCGGAACATCAGGCGGCGTGACATTCGTCTACTCGGCAGATGGCGTTTGGAGCGGCGTCAACGCCGTCAATTCCGGCGATCCCTCTGGTGCCGGACCGGGCACATCCTTCAGGCTCACGGGTTACGCTCAAA
>JANORU010000149.1:0-5000 GCA_031415475.1 Hyphomicrobium sp. | reverse complement strand
CCCCTACTTTTTCAACAGGAGTGGGTTCGGCCCTCCAGTAAGTGTTACCTCACCTTCAGCCTGCTCATGGCTAGATCACCCGGTTTCGGGTCTAATCCGTCGAACTCTGACGCCCTATTCAGACTCGCTTTCGCTGCGCCTACACCTCAACGGCTTAAGCTCGCTCGACAGATTAACTCGCTGACCCATTATACAAAAGGTACGAGGTCACTCATTGCTGAGCTCCCTCTGCTTGTAGGCGTTCGGTTTCAGGTCTCTTTCACTCCCCTCGACGGGGTGCTTTTCACCTTTCCCTCACGGTACTTGTTCGCTATCGGTCGCTAAGGAGTACTTAGGCTTGGAGGGTGGTCCCCCCATGTTCAGGCAGGATTTCTCGTGTCCCGCCCTACTCAAGGATCTGCTTATCTCTACCCGTACGGGGCTATCACCCACTCAGGCCGCTCTTTCCAAAGCGTTCCGGTTCTTTTCAGCAGACCACTGGCCTCATCCGCGTTCGCTCGCCACTACTTACGGAGTCTCTTTTGATGTCCTTTCCTCCAGGTACTGAGATGTTTCAGTTCCCCGGGTTCGCCTTCCTTGTTAGGAATACACCTTGCGGTGTGGGTTGCCCCATTCGGATATCCACGGATCAACGGGCGCTCGCCCCTCCCCGCAGCTTTTCGCAGCGTGCCACGTCCTTCTTCGCCTCTTAGCACCAAGGCATCCACCAAACGCCCTTATTTATCGCTTGATCGCTCTCAGTTCTCATTCTTCATTCTCAAACTTATTCTTCAACGAACTCATTCTTGAACTTATTCTTACCCATGCCCAGAGAAGACATCAGTCGATGCCGGAGACCAAAAACCAAATGACCAAAGCCATCCAGTCCATGACCTTCAACCTGATGCCTGACCTCTGAGCGAGATCAGTTGTATTAGACCAGTGCAGATTCACATGGACCAAACACAAACCACCCCGCTTGCCCCGCATGCCTAAACACACAAAACGCGCCTGCGGCTTATCATAAGGTCTCCCGCTTCAGAGCCTCCATCCACAACGGACAGAAACCCCTCCCGCGCAAGCCCTCATAAGCCCACACAAATCCTCCTTCACAATGTCAATTGATGTCCGTCCTCTTCAGAAGACAGAAGTCAGGGATCAGGGATCAAGACCCTCATCACTCGCTTCTAGCTTCTTGACTCACTTCTAGCTTCTCGATCCTGGTTTTAGCTGGCGTCAGCCACTCGAAGCTTGCGGGTGGCACCCGCCCTCCTTCGCCAAGTGGCTTCGGCGTGGCAACCTTCGCATTGCTTCGCAAGCGAAGGTTGGTGGAGTCGATCGGGATCGAACCGACGACCTCAAGCTTGCAAAGCTCGCGCTCTCCCAACTGAGCTACGACCCCGTTGTCAGTAAAAATCAGCTGGCTTGCCGAGCCCTAGCTTGCGGCCAGTGAGCCCGTCTTCGCCCAAATAGGTGGCTACGGCCTGTAACCTGCGCTGCTTCGCAGCGTAGGGTGGTGGGCCCGGGTGGAGTTGAACCACCGACCTCACGCTTATCAGGCGTGCGCTCTAACCACCTGAGCTACGAGCCCTTCTCAGAAGTCAGGGAGCAGGGATCAGAAAAAATCCTTACCCACTTCAGCGCGCACACGCCCAATGCTCAAGCATCAAAAGAAAAATACCAAGATCCAGACGAAAACTCCATCTGGTCCCTGATACCTGACTTCTGATACCTGGTTACCGGGAAAGGCGATGAGGACGGCGTAAGACAATACCGTGATCCAACCCATGGCGTGAGCCATAGGCCATACGGATCCGGCCTAAATGTCCAAAGTTGGAGATAGAGCAGAAAATCCTGGATCATTGCTGATCCCTGACCCCTGACATCTGATCCCTGATCCTTAGAAAGGAGGTGATCCAGCCGCAGGTTCCCCTACGGCTACCTTGTTACGACTTCACCCCAGTCGCTGACCTTACCGTGGCCGGCTGCCTCCCTTGCGGGTTAGCGCACCGTCTTCAGGTAAAACCAACTCCCATGGTGTGACGGGCGGTGTGTACAAGGCCCGGGAACGTATTCACCGCAGCCTGCTGTTCTGCGATTACTAGCGATTCCACCTTCATGCGCCCGAGTTGCAGAGCGCAATCTGAACTGAGATGGCTTTTTGGGATTTGCTTGAGTTCACACTCTCGCTTGTGCCCTCTGTCGCCACCATTGTAGCACGTGTGTAGCCCAGCCCGTAAGGGCCATGAGGACTTGACGTCATCCCCACCTTCCTCCGGCTTACCGCCGGCAGTCCCTCCAGAGTGCCCAACTTAATGATGGCAACTGAAGGCAAGGGTTGCGCTCGTTGCGGGACTTAACCCAACATCTCACGACACGAGCTGACGACAGCCATGCAGCACCTGTGTCCGCGTCCATTGCTGGAACCCCACATCTCTGTGAGTAGCACGGCATGTCAAGGGCTGGTAAGGTTCTGCGCGTTGCGTCGAATTAAACCACATGCTCCACCGCTTGTGCGGGCCCCCGTCAATTCCTTTGAGTTTTAATCTTGCGACCGTACTCCCCAGGCGGAGTGCTTCACGCGTTAGCTGCGGCACTGACACGCAAGCGTGCCAACGCCTAGCACTCATCGTTTACAGCGTGGACTACCAGGGTATCTAATCCTGTTTGATCCCCACGCTTTCGCGCTACAGCGTCAGAAACGAGCCAGTGAGCCGCCTTCGCCACCGGTGTTCTTCCCAATATCTACGAATTTCACCTCTACACTGGGAATTCCACTCACCTCTCTCGTCCTCAAAGCCTCACAGTCCCAAAGGCAATTCCTAAGTTAAGCTCAGGCATTTCACCTCTGGCTTGCAAAACCGCCTACGCGCGCTTTACGCCCAGTAATTCCGAACAACGCTAGCCCCCTTCGTATTACCGCGGCTGCTGGCACGAAGTTAGCCGGGGCTTATTCTCCCGTTACCGTCATCATCGTCACGGGCAAAAGAACTTTACAATCCTAAGACCTTCATCATTCACGCGGCATGGCTGCGTCAGGCTTTCGCCCATTGCGCAAGATTCCCCACTGCTGCCTCCCGTAGGAGTCTGGGCCGTGTCTCAGTCCCAGTGTGGCTGATCGTCCTCTCAGACCAGCTACAGATCACAGGCTTGGTAGGCCTTTACCCCACCAACTACCTAATCTGACGCGGGCTTATCCCAAGGCGATAAATCTTTGGCATCTCTGCATCATACGGTATTAGCCCAAGTTTCCCTGAGTTGTTCCGTACCTTGAGGAAAATTCCCACGTGTTACTCACCCGTCCGCCGCTCCCCTTGCGGGGCGCTCGACTTGCATGTGTTAGGCCTGCCGCCAGCGTTCGTTCTGAGCCAGGATCAAACTCTCAAGTTCAGCTAATAGCTGAGAAGCCACTAACCTACTCAAAACGTCCATATCCCAATCTCAACTGTTCGCAAGGAAAACTTATCCACCCAACCAGTCGCCCAGTCAGGCATATAGGTCCCTTCTTCGGATAATCCCAAAACCCAAGCCCTAAAGCCCAAGCCCCAAAATCATCCGAACACAATTTAAGAAAGAGAATTCAAGCACGCTTCTCGCAAGTCAATGACCCGCGCCTCACGCCGCCCTCATCCCCCTTCCCGGTATATTTATAACTTCAAGTCGCAGCCGCTCGACGAAAAAAGCCGCCCCGTGCGAATAACTCGCCCGAAACTCTACTTTTACCCTACGAGGGAACACCTGCACCGGGCTGAGCGCTAACCGCGCAAGTCCGTGCATGAAATGCAAAGGTAAGACTACCAAACCTAGGAGTCAACGCTCGAGATTAAATTAAGCTGGCCCGTATTGCCGCACTTAACCAAGACCTGAGGTTGGGCTCGCTCTTTGTTCGCACGGCATGCGAAGGCAATCTAAGCAAAATGCAACCGTAGTGTTGTTGACAGACTGCGACTGGAAAGTCCACGAATCGCTGGTGCAGTGTTGGCTAGAGTTGGGGGCTGCGTTGGATATTCAAGGCGTTAGGGCAGACACGGAAATCGCGCAGTCGACGTGTCCTTGGCTGCCTGCGGCGGCTACCATGGCCGCCATTCTGACAATTGCGCTTTTGGCCATTACAATTTTGAGTTCTGCGGAGCCGCCTCAATCTTCGGCAAATTTTACTTGGCTTGGGGCGACTACGCCTCTTGCTGCTGTACAAGCTGATGCGATGGTAGCACAGAGCGAACCGTTGCAGGCAAAGTTGCAGCCTTGATGTTTCATTTGCTGGTCATCGCTGCGGCTTGGGCGTTCCAAGTGGAGCAAGATCCCTTGGGGCAGGCGGTCTATGTGGCCGAGATTCGAGAGCGGCCAGGTGTTGGTCTCAAGTTTTCCTGCGGCGGAATTGTTGGTGTGGTTCTCCAGTTTAATTTGGGGGACACGACTTATGCTGATAAACGATTTTCGCCGGCAGAACCCGAATGGGAAGACGTACGCTTCGACTTCGCCGAAGGGCCGTACGACACGACTGCCAAGCAGGCGCCGATTACGGATGGGATCGGCACCTATGAGATCAAGGGCTCCGACGCGGCGTTTATTGCCGGCCTGATTCAAGCGGGTGGCAGCGTCTCGATCCGCCACGACGATGCTACGGCCGCGTTTGCGTTGGATGGTGCCGAGCTTGCAATTGGGCAAGTCCTTGATGCGTGCCCGTTCAAATATCCGGCCTAGTGCAACGTCACTCCCCTTTGTTTTCCGTTGATGAGAAGCCCCGTCGCGTCGGCAGAAACGCGCACTGTGTCACCGTCCTTGATCGTGCCTTCGAGAATGTGTTCGGCGAGCGGGTCTTGCAGGTGGCGCTGCACGGCGCGCTTGAGAGGTCTGGCGCCATAGACGGGGTCGTAGCCGGCATTGGCGAGCCATTCTTTGGCGGCGTCGTCGAGGCCGATCACGATCTTGCGGTCGCTGAGCAGCTTGATCAGGCGGGCAATTTGAATGTCCACGATCTTGCCCATCTGGGCGCGGGCGAGACGGTGGAAGAGGATGAT
>JANORU010000148.1:0-5690 GCA_031415475.1 Hyphomicrobium sp. | reverse complement strand
AGCCAGTTCGAGACCGGACCGCCCGGATGGCGCTTGACGGTGATCGACAGCGTGTCGGGCCGGGTCGGTGGCGAGGAAATCGTGTAGCAGCGATTGATCGTCTCGCCGCCGATTTCGAGTTCGAGCGTGATGAACTGACCGGGCCGGAAGCGGAACAGCGCCGGTTGGCGGGGGCGGAACAGGAAACTTTTAACGTCGTGGGTTTCCGCGCGCACATGACAGCAGACGAGCGTGCCGTCCGCGTCGGCGTTCCATTGCGCCGGTGGCGCATCCCACAATGCCGGCGTCAGCCGTCCAAGCCCGCTCACAATCGCCATTACCCCTTAGCTCAGCCGCTGGCGGCGAGCGAGCTGACCGACGCACCCGCGCCGAGGCCCGTTTCCGCCCTGAGCCGCTGGAAGTACCAGGACATGAACTTTTCGACCAGCTCTTCGGTGTAGGGCGAGTAGGGGCCGGGCTGGTAGGCCGAATTCTGCGAGCCGGTGTGGGTGCGCTCGACCAGCGCCCCATCCTGCTTGTTGGTCGCGTGCCAGACCGCGCTCAACTCCTTGGGGTCATAGTCACGGCCCTCGACGGCATCCTTATGAACAAGCCATTTGGTGCGCAGCAGAGTGTGCTCGGCATCGATCGGCAAGGCGGAAAACGTGACGATGTGGTCGGACATGAAGTGGTGCCAGGAATTGGGCTGCGTCCAGAACGACAGCCCGCCCAGATTGCGCTGCGTCAGATCGCCGAGCAGCTTCTCGCACGCGACCTTGCTGGTCATGGTCTGGCTTTCGCCGGCCTTGTCGAGCGGCAGGCGCTCGGTGCGATAGGCGGTGGCGCGGCCATCGAGGAACTCGCGCTCGACCGATGGCAGGCCGCACGATTCCCAGCGGGTGTGCTCCTTCTTCGTCAAGTCCTTGAACGCCTGCACCTCGCCGGCATTCTCGGGCGAGGGCTGATAGCCAAAGCCGAATTCATACATCGAGATCGTCAGTTCCGGGTGATTGGCCTTGCAGTGATAGCACTCGCGGTTGTTCTCCATCGTGAACTTCCAGTTGCCGTTCTCGATCAGGTCTTCCTCGAAGGCAACTTTGCAGTCCGCGATCCGGTGCGGAAGAATGTAGGGCTCGATGTCGGCGCGCATTTGTTCGAAATCGGCCGGCGGTTCGTCGGCCAGGCAAATGAAGAGAAGCCCGGCGACATTGCCGACATGGACTTTTTTCAGGCTGAACTGGCTGCGGTCGAACTCCTCGCCCATGTGCTCGTTGTGGATCAGCTTGCCGGTCAGGTCGTAGGTCCACTGGTGATAGGGGCAGACGATATTGCCGACGCTGCCCTTGTGGCCGTCGCACAGTTGCGCGCCCCGATGGCGGCAGACGTTGTGGAAGGCGCGGATCGACATGTCATCGTCGCGGACAACGACGATCGAGGTGCGTCCCATCGGCACCGTGAAATAGTCGCCCGGTTCGGCAATGTCGGGTTCGACGCCGACGAAAACCCAATGGCGGCCGAAAATCGCCCGCATGTCGAGATCGAAGACGTCTTTGCTTTGATAGAACGGCGCCTCCAGGGTGTAGCCGGGACGGCGGCGCAGGATCATCGACTTCAGGTCGTTGGAGATTTGCATAGGGTCCTCCCGATGCTCGGAGATTCAGAATTCGACGAGCTGATGCTGTCTCAAATAGGTAAGGAGGATTTGTGCTTTATCGACGTTCGTGCCCTCAAAAGCGACAACACCGCCGCGCGCCTGGGCCTCGACATAGGTCAGCATGCGGGCGTGTCCGTCGGCCGCAGCGGGCGCGGCCAAGCGTTCCGGCCGGCGGGGGGCCGGATCGATCAGCCAAGCTGATTGAGACTTTGGCGCTTCGCTGCTCGAAGCGGCAAGATAGGCAATACGCCCCGTGATTTTTCGAGCGTGCGCGTAGCTCAATGCCACCGGCGCCGACGGGTGAACGGTGATAATTGCCGGCAATGGCACTTCGATCCGGCGGCGCGCGCCTTGCGGCAGGAATTGGCGCAGGCGGCATGACTTGTTTTCGATCTCGCCGGTCAGAACATTTGCGACAATCGGGCGAGCCATGGCTTTGGCGAGACGATAGGGAAGGACGCCGCTGGCAAGTCCGCACTCTCCCCTAAGGCCGGTGATGACAAGATTATCCGTGGCGAGTTCGCGGGCAAGCGACGGCACGGCATCGGCGCCGTCCTTGAGGTCGATCACCTCGATGCGCTCAGCACCGAGGGCCAGATAATCGGCGAGTGCCGGCTCGTCCGGGTTTCCTGCGAACAGAACACGCACCGCTCCGGACGCGAGGGCGCGCGCAAAGGCCAGCGCGACCGCATCGCCGGGACAAGCGCGCGCTGCGCCCGTCAGCGGATGGCGGCCGGCAGAAACGAGGACGGCGACGGAGTACGGCATGACACTCATGGCTTCGTCTCCGGGACTTCGCGTTGGGCTTTGGCTTGATCGACGCGGGTGATGAGGGCCTGCATAATGCCTTCCGCATCGCCGATGAGGGTGAGATCGGCGCGCTTGACGATCGGTGCGCCGGCATCGGTGTTGATGGCGATGACGTGGCGGCAGTCCTTGATGCCCTGCAGATGCTGGACGGCACCGGAGATGCCGACGGCGATGTAGCCGCGGGCGGAAATCGTTTTGCCGGTCGCGCCGATCTGGCGCTCGCGCGGATACTTGCCTTCGTCGACTGCAACCCGGCTGGCGCCGACGGCAGCGCCAAGTGTTGCGGCCAGCGTTTCGAGGGTGGCGGTCGCCTTGACGCCGTGGCCGGCCGAAATGACGAGATCGGCTTCCTCGAGGGCAACGGACGTTGCATCGGCGATCTCGATGCCGAGGTCGCGGCAGGTGGCAGATACCAAGGCGGTGGCTGGGATTTGGTCGGGGTCGAGGCGGCGGCCGGCGCCGCGGAACGGCAAGTCTGGATCGACGGCACCGGCATCGAGCATGACGACGCGGGCCATTGCGCGCCGGGCGAGTACGCCATCGCCGCCCGCCCACTGAACCGCGGTATGGGTTGGGCCGAGTTCGACGACGTGGGTGGCGCCATCGTCCTCGAGGGCGACAATCAGGCGGCGGCCGAGATCGCCGAGGCCACGATGATCGTCGGGCAGGAAGATATGCGCTGGCTTGTAGGCGGCGATCACGGCCATCAACGCTGCCAGTTCGTGCTCCGGCTGATATGTTTCAATGCCGAAGTCATCGAATACGGCGACGAGATCGGCTCCGGCGGCGGCAAGATCGCCACTCACGCCACCGAGCGGCACAACCAGAACTCCGGTCGCTTTATCGGCCAGCAGTGCCGCCGCAGCGATCGCCTGCAGGGATGCCCCGTCGAGTCCGCCACGATCGGAGCGAACAACCGCCATCAGCCAGCGTTCGGGCGGATCGCAACTGCGCACCGGCAGTGGGGCGTCGCTTGCATTTGAGTGCTCATTCCGGGCCGCGAGCGCGATCCGGCGGACGCCGTTTATGACGGAACTCGACGGACGGCGTGGATCTTTGCGGCTGGCCTCGCTCATGCCGCGTCCTCCAGCGACGCCGCCACGAGTTCGGCGATATCGAGAACTTCGGCGCGTTCACCGGCAACGCCTTCCAGCATCGCTGTGCATTGCGGGCAGGCGACGGCAACGACCGAAGCTCCGGTTTCACGAACGTCGCCCATCCGCATATCGGGAATGCGTTGCTTGCCGGGGATGTCTGTCAACGGTGCGCCGCCGCCACCGCCGCAGCAGCGCGCTTTGAGACCGGATCGCTGCATTTCGGCGACGGTGATGCCGAGCGCCTTCAAGATCGCGCGCGGACTGTCCGTTTCACCGTTGTAGCGGCCGAGATAGCACGGGTCGTGATAGGTGATGGTTCGGTTGTCGTCGACAGGCTTCAGGCGAAGTTTGCCGTCGCCTACGAGGCTGGCCAGAAAAGTCGTGTGATGGATCACGTCGTAGCGGCCGCCAAGCGCCGGATACTCGTTCTTCAGACTGTGAAAGACGTGCGGATCGGCGGTCAGGATGCGCTTGAAGTCGAGCGTCGCGAGCATGGCAATATTGGCGCGAGCAAGGGTCTGAAACGTCGCTTCATCGCCGAGACGGCGCGCCATATCGCCGGTATCGCCCTCGCGGTCACCAACAACGGCGAAGTCCACATTTGCTGATTTCAGCGCTTTGACGAGGGCGCGCAGCGTCTGCTGATAGCGCATGTCGAACGCGCCTTCGCCGGCAAACAGAAGCACATCGACCGGCTTGCCGGGTTCAGCGACGGCAACATCGAGATCGATCGCCCAGGCATAGCGGGCCTCAGTGCGCGTGCCGGTCTGGGTTGCCGTTTCCCGCATGTTCGACAAGGTGATGGCCGCTTTGCCCGGCGCATCGCCGCGCGTGAGATTGAGGTTGCGGCGCAACCCGATGATGGCATCGACGTGCTCGATCATCATCGGGCATTCTTCGACACACGCCCGGCAGGTCGTGCACGCCCAGAGTGTTTCGGCATCGATGAGCGCGGGAACGATGGGGGCCGCGGGCGCGCCCCGATGCTGACCGATGGCGCGGTCTGGGTAGGCACTACCCGCATAGGCCGCATCGCTCGTTCCGGCGAGACCGGCGACCAGATCCTGAATGAGCTTTTTCGGGTTCAGCGGCTGGCCGGCGGCGAACGCCGGACACATGCTTTCGCACTTGCCGCACTGCACACAGGCATCAAACCCTAAGAGCTGGTTCCACGCGAAGTCAGCCGGCTTGGCGATGCCGAAATCGTTCGACTCTAAGTTGAGCGGCTTGAGAGCCGTCGAGCGGACGCCGGAAAAGCGTTCAGGACGCGGGTGAAAGGCGAGGTGCAAAAGCCCGGCAACGGCGTGTTTCATCGGCCCACCGAGCCCGATGCCGAGCGCGAGTTCGGCGCTGCCGGCAATCAGCAACCCGATAATGACGATGGCGAGGCCGCTTGCCAGCATTGACGGCGTCGCGAGAGCAAGCAGCAACGCGCCGGTCGCAAAGGCCATGAGTGTGTAGGGCAATCGGCTCCACGATCCGAGCGAGAGACGGGCCGGAGGCGACAGCCGCCGCGCCCAGATGAACATCGCGCCAGCCAGCATGATCGCAGCCGCGACGACGATGGCTTTATCAAGAGCGGGTGCGTAGAGCGCCAACCCGTAATTGAGACCAACGAGGGCGAGGATGGCGATGGCGCCGCCAGCGACCGCCACATGCGTGCGGGCGATGTACGGGTCGCGGGCCACGATGTGATGCAAATCGACGAAATAGCGTTTGGGAATTGCAAACAGGCCGGTCCAATCGACGTCAGCCGGGCGGCCGTTAGCCCACAGTCGCGCCCGCCGCGCGAGCCCAAGAGCGAGCGTCGCCGCCGCCAGCCAGAACAGAACCGTGATAGCCTGCGCGACGGTCATCCTTTAAAAATCCTTGCACAGCCGCAGGCTGTCGTAGATGGCGGCGTGGATGTTGTGCATCGACACGCAGTCGCCTACGCGGTACAGCAGGAAGTTGCCGTTGCCGGTAGCTTGGCTCAAACCGGGCTGCGGCAGGGCGTCGTACAGCGCTTCGATGTCGGTCTGGCCCTTGTTCATCGACAGGGGCTTGAGCTGCCAGTACAGGCCGTCGTTCGGCAGAATGCCGTTCTCCACCACCACCTGGTCCACAGCGCGCTCTTCCAGCGCTTCGGTGTACTCGTTTTTCAGCACGGC
>JANORU010000147.1:0-4734 GCA_031415475.1 Hyphomicrobium sp. | reverse complement strand
GTCGTCGGCGGATTGTTTGCCTTGAGGTAAGCCGCTCGCTACGCGCGCGGCGAAGCGATCGCCTCCTCCGATGGCGCCGGCGCGGTGATCGCCGATCCGGAATTCGTGCAATTCCATCCAACCGCCATGGATGTCGGCATCGACCCGGCGCCGCTGGCGACGGAAGCCCTACGCGGCGACGGCGCAACTCTCATCAACGGCCAGGGCGAGCGGTTCATGCTGGCTCATCATGCCGATGCCGAACTTGCGCCTCGCGATATCGTGGCTCGTGGCGTGTTCACCGAAATTGCCGAGGGCCGCGGCGCGTTTCTCGATTGCCGTGAGGCGATCGGCGCGCGATTCGCAACTTCCTATCCGACGGTTTACGCCCATTGCGTCCGGGCCGGCATCGATCCGGCGAAGGAACTCATTCCGATCGCGCCGGCTGCCCACTATCACATGGGCGGCGTCGCCTCCGATCTTCATGGCCGCACCAGCGTTGAAGGACTGTGGGTCGCGGGAGAGGTTGCGGCCACCGGCCTGCACGGCGCCAATCGCTTAGCGTCGAATTCGCTGCTTGAAGCTGTCGTTTTCGGTGGCCGGGTTGCCGAGGACGTTGCGAAGCTCGTCGACAAATCTTCAGCGACACCGATTGCCGAACTAAAGCGCATCAAGGGCCGCAAAGTCGCAAGCCGCGCGGCCCGCAACACGGCCGTAGCACTCCTGCGAGAGACGATGGCCAACGACGTTGGTGTCGTGCGGAATGCTGCCGGGCTCAAGCGCGCGTTATCGACGCTGCAAGCGATCTCGGAGGAGCACGGTTCGGACGGTCTGATCGCCAATATGGCGCTCACCGCGCGGTTGATCGCGGCGGCGGCACTTGCCCGCAAGGAAAGCCGCGGCGGGCACTATCGCCGTGACTATCCCCACGCCGTACCGGCGCTGGCATCGCGCACCTTCATGACCTTGGACGATCTGCAAGCGATCGAAAGCGCCGCCCGGCGCACAAGACCAGCCATAAAAACAGAACTGACCTGCGCCCTGTGACCAAGCCACTCTTGTCCCGTCTGCCGTCCCTGCTCGTCGAGCGCGCCGTATCGGCCGCGCTGGCCGAGGACTTGGGCCTGGCCGGCGACATCACCACCGACGCCACGGTGCCAGCCGGGATGCAGGCGACGGCGGTCATCGTTGCGCGCAAGCCGGGCGTGATCGCCGGTCTTGATGTAGCGGAAGCGGCCTTCCGGCAGATTGATCCGAGCGTCGTGTTCGTGAGCGTCAAGCAAGACGGCGACAGCGTTGACAGTGGCGACGTCATTGCGCGCATCTCGGGCAGCGCCCGCAGCCTGTTGACGGCCGAGCGCGTGGCCCTCAATTTCCTCGGCCGCATGAGCGGGGTCGCAAGCCTGACGCGACGCTACGTTGATGCTGTCGCCGGCACAAAAGCGGCGATCGTCGATACGCGCAAGACGACACCCGGCCTCAGAGCGTTCGAGAAGTATGCGGTACGCTGTGGCGGCGGCATGAACCATCGCACGGGCCTTTTCGACGCGGTATTGATCAAGGACAATCACATCGTCGCCGCCGGCGGCATCAAACCGGCAATCGAACGCGCACGCGCGCACGCCGGTCACATGGTGAAGATCGAAGTCGAAGTCGACACGCTCGACCAACTCGACGAAGTTTTGGCCTATAAAATCGATGCGGTGCTGCTCGACAACATGGCACCGGCCGAGCTTGCCAAGGCCGTCAAAAAAATTGCCGGACGCGCACGGGCCGAAGCGTCCGGCGGCGTTTCGCTGGACACGGTTGCAGCGATCGCCAAGAGCGGCGTCGACTTGATTTCGGTCGGGGCCCTCACCCATTCGGCGTCCGTACTGGACCTTGGCCTCGACTTCAAATCCGCGAAGGCCCGAGCCGGCAAGCCGCGCAATTAAGCCAAGTGATTGAATTTCGAAGCACCTGCTTGATTTTGCCTCAGTTGTCGCTCATCTGACCTTATGTCGATGCTGGAAGTTAGCCGGTCGCGACGTCGCGGGAGGTTGCCATGGGCTATATTGTCGTTTGGGGAGTGACGGCAATCGCCGCAGCGCTCCTGGCCGGCATTCTCGCAAACATGAAAAACCGCGACTATTCCTCGTGGGCGGCCTGGTGCTTTCTGCTGCCGCCGTTGCTTATTGCGCTCATCTTGACGCCGAAGCACGAAGGACCGCGCACACCGCGCCGCCGGCTTGGCGATGATGGCGACCGCGACCGCGACACGTTTTGACGGCCTCAATCAGGTGACCGAGCGCGATTTAATAGCCGCTTGAGCCGTGGCGAGGCGCGCAACCGGAACGCGATAGGGCGAGCACGAGACGTAGTCGAGCCCGGCATCGTGAAAAAAGGCGACCGACGACGCGTCGCCGCCATGCTCGCCACAGATGCCGATCTTGAGACCCGGCCTGCCCAGCCGTCCTTCCGCAACGCCGATTTTGACAAGCTCGCCGACGCCGTCGCGATCAATGGAGGCAAATGGGTCGCGAGCAAAGATTCCTTGTGCCGTGTAGCTCGACAGAATTGGCGCCGCGTCGTCGCGCGATAGTCCGAGACACGTCTGCGTCAGATCGTTGGTGCCGAATGAGAAGAACGTGGCCCCATCGTCGCCCTCACTCAATTCGCGCGCTCGAAGTGCCGCGCGCGGCAACTCGATCATCGTGCCGATCTCGTAGTCGAGACGAACACCGCGTTCGCGCATGACGTCGTCGGCAACGGCGCGAATGACATCCGCCAGGATGTCGAATTCGCGGCGGTAGGCGACCAGCGGTATCATGATTTCGGGCCGCACGGGCTGACCCGCCTTGGCACTGACATCGATCGCGGCTTCGAACACGGCGCGTGCCTGCATCTCGGTGATTTCCGGATAGCGGATGGCAAGCCTGCAACCCCGGAACCCAAGCATCGGGTTGAATTCCGACAGTTCGTTGACGCGCGTTCGTAGCCGTTCGAGCGGCATTTGCAGCGCGGCGGCGACCGGCGCCAACTCCTCTTCCCGGTGCGGCAGGAACTCGTGCAGCGGCGGATCGAGCAGCCGGATCGTCACCGGATCTCCGGCCATGCTGTCAAACAGCTCGACGAAATCGGATCGCTGCATGGGCAGGATCTTGGCCAGCGCCGCACGGCGGCCTTTCTCATCTGCCGCGCAGATCATTTCGCGCATGGCAAGAATGCGGTCCGGTTCAAAGAACATATGTTCCGTCCGGCAGAGCCCGATGCCCTCGGCACCGAACAGACGGGCCTGGCGCGCATCGCGCGGCGTATCGGCGTTGGCCCGCACTTTGAGGCTGCGGGCCGCATCGGCCCAGCTCATCAATTCGTTGAAGTCGCCTGACAGCTCAGGCTGACGCATCGGCACTTCACCGGCCAGCACTTCGCCGGTTGCCCCATCGATGGTTATGATATCGCCCTTGTTGAGCGTTCGCCCGCCTGCCCTGACGGTTCCAGCCGCAATATCAATTCGCAGCGCTCCCGCACCGGATACACACGGAATGCCCATACCGCGTGCGACCACCGCCGCATGACTGGTAATGCCACCGCGCGCCGTCAACACGCCAACCGCCGCTGCCATGCCGCTGATGTCTTCCGGGCTCGTCTGGACGCGCACGAGGATGACTTTGCGCCCTTGCGCCCGGAGCAATTCTGCTTCGTCCGGCGTCAAAACGATTTCGCCCGAAGCAGCACCGGGAGAGGCCGGCAATCCGCGCGTGATCAAATCCTTTTGGGCCGCTGGATCGAGGGTCGGATGCAGAAGCTGGCCAATGCTGGCCACATCGACGCGCATCACGGCTTCGTCGTGTGAGAGAACGCCCTCGTGCGCCAGATCGACGGCGATTTTCAAGGCCGCCTCGGTGGTCCGCTTGCCGCTGCGCGTTTGCAGAATGTAGACCTTACCGCGCTCGATCGTGAATTCGACGTCCTGCATATCGCGATAGTGCGATTCAAGACCGCCCATGATGCGCGATAACTCGTCAAACGCTTCGGGCATCGCCTCTTCGAGCGAAGGGTCCTCGGACTTGACGGCAAGACGGGCGGAGCGCGTCAGCCGTTGCGGAGTTCGAGTACCGGCGACGACATCCTCGCCTTGCGCATTGGGCAGAAATTCGCCGTAGAACTCACGCGCGCCCGTCGCCGGGTCACGCGTAAAGGCAACGCCGGTGGCCGACGTGACCCCGAGATTGCCGAACACCATCGACTGCACGGTGACGGCCGTGCCCCAGTCGTCGGGAATACCGTGCAGGCGCCGGTAGGTTGCGGCTCTGGGGTTGTTCCAAGACCGGACCACGCCTTCGATGGCGCCGTGCAGTTGCTCGGCAGGGTCCTGCGGAAACGGCCGGCCATGCTCGCGCAGGATCGCTTTCTCAAAATCGAAGATCAGTTTGCGCCACTGTTCGGCCGTCACTTCGGTATCGGAGCCGAGCGCGTTGAGGTTCTTGAAGTTGTCGAGAATATCCTCAAACACACCGTGATCGACGCCGAGCACGACGTCGGCGTACATTTGGATGAAGCGGCGGTAGCTATCGAGCGCGAAGCGTTCGTCTCCCGAGCGGGCGGCGAGACCCTCGACCGTCTCATCATTGAGTCCGAGGTTCAGAATCGTATCCATCATGCCGGGCATCGACGCCCGCGATCCGGACCTGACAGAGAGCAGGAGCGGGCGGTCGGGATCGCCGAAGCGGGTCTCAGTTTCATCGCCGAGCGCCGTCAGTGCCGCGGCAATTT
>JANORU010000146.1:0-4412 GCA_031415475.1 Hyphomicrobium sp. | reverse complement strand
GTCAATTCGTCCAACGCGCCGGACGACAGATGCCGCGACAAGGACTTGAACAGCCACATGATGTTCTTGCGCACTAACGGCTCGCCACCGGTGATACGCAATTTTCGCACGCCCTTGTCGACGAATGCCGAACACAACCGGTCGAGCTCTTCGAGCGACAACAGATCCTTTTTCGGCAGGAACGTCATGTGCTCCGACATGCAATAGACGCAGCGGAAGTCGCAGCGATCCGTCACCGAGACGCGCAAATAGGTGACGTCCCGGCCGAACGGGTCGGTCAGCGGCTGGGACTTCACGGCGGATAGGTCAAGCATTCGACACGTCTCTTTAGTTTCGACCGCACCCTAGTGCCCCTGAACATGGGAACGCAAGCCGGGCTGAGACAAGGCCTTGGTCGAAGCCGTAATTCCAGCCAACTGACCGGCTTGCCGGTTGCGGATTGGCGGGCTAGTCGTAGGGAAGGCTGCCCGTCCGCCGCGTATGGCGCACGATGGGGACACAAAATCTGGGGGACGTTTATGGCAGCGGCAAGTGGCAGCATCGGCGCGGCGCGCGATCTAGGCCTTCTCGATCGCGAACGGATCGTGGCCGGGCCCGGCTTCAACCGCTGGCTGGTGCCGCCAGCTGCCCTCTGCATCCATCTCTGTATCGGCATGGCCTACGGCTTTTCGGTGTTCTGGAAACCCCTCCAGGCCGCATTGCTCGACGCCGAAGGCAAGCCACTGGCTGAGTGCTCGGCCGGCGCTGTCACATTCGGCGAGAAAGCCGCCGGCACGCTCAAAGCGCTAACCGCGACCGACTGCAACTGGAGCCAATTCGATCTTGGCTGGATGTATACCTTCTTCTTCGTACTGCTCGGCGTCTCGGCGGCGATCTGGGGCGGCTGGCTTGAACGCGCCGGTCCGCGCAAAGCCGGTCTCGTGTCGACCATCTGCTGGTGCGGCGGTCTGATGATTTCCGCGCTCGGCGTCATCTGGCACCAACTGTGGATGCTGTGGCTCGGCTCCGGCGTGATCGGCGGCATCGGCCTCGGCCTCGGTTACATTTCGCCGGTCTCGACGCTCATCAAATGGTTCCCCGACCGGCGCGGCATGGCGACCGGCATGGCCATCATGGGCTTTGGCGGCGGGGCGATGATCGGCTCACCGCTCGCAACCCTGCTGATGAACACCTTCAAGACTGTGACCACGACCGGCGTGTGGGAAACGTTCGTCGCCATGGCGCTCATCTATCTGGTGTTCATGACGATCGGCTCGTTCGGCTATCGGCTGCCGCCGCCCGGCTGGAAGCCCGAAGGCTGGACGCCGCCGGCTAATGGCAACGCCATGATCACGTCCAAGAACGTGCATCTCAAAGATGCGCATAAGACACCGCAGTTCTGGCTGCTGTGGATCGTGCTGTGCATGAACGTGTCGGCCGGCATCGGCATCATTGGTGCCGCCTCGCCCATGCTGCAGGAAACCTTCGGCGGCGCACTGACAGGTGCGGCTGGTGTCGGTTATGCCGATATGAAGAAAGATGCCGCTATGGCGGCGGCTGCCGCGGCCGTTGCCGCCGGTTTCGTTGGCCTCATTTCGCTGTTCAACATCTTTGGCCGCATCGTCTGGGCATCCTCGTCCGACAAGCTCGGCCGTAAGGTGACCTACTTCATCTTCTTCACGCTCGGTTCGGCACTCTACATTCTGGCCTCGCTCGGCGCCGACTGGAAATCGCTCGCTCTCTTCGTTGCCTGTTTCTGCCTCATCGCGTCGATGTATGGCGGCGGCTTCGCCACCATCCCAGCCTATCTCGCCGACATGTTCGGCACGCAGTTCGTCGGCGCCATTCACGGCCGGCTGCTGACGGCGTGGTCGACGGCCGGGATTCTGGGGCCGGTGGTCGTCAACTATCTGCACGACACGCGGCTCGCCTCGGGCGTCTCTCCCGATCAGGTCTACGGCCCGATCTTCTACATTCTGGCCGGGATGCTGGTGGTCGGCTTCGTCGCCAACCTGCTCGTGTCGCCGGTCAACCCGAAATGGCACATGAGCGACGCCGACGTTGCTGCCGAACAGGCCAAACTTGCCAGCGCCGCCGCCAAGGTCGAAGGCGGATCGTACGGAATCGGCAAGGGCGGGCTCGATTTCAAGGCTGGATTGTTCTGGCTGTTCGTCGGCATCCCGCTTGCATGGGGTGTCATGAAAACGGTCGAAAAGGCTTTGGTGCTGTTCAATTAACCAAGGCTTGGGGCCGAGCCCGAAGCCAGAGTTGTGCCGATGCGTCTGCGTATTGCCCTGTTGGTGTGGCTGTTGGCGGCCGGTGTTGTGCTCGTGGCGCAGCCGGCCTCGGCGTCGCTGAAAGACATCGAGCCCCGGTCAAAGTCGATTGTCTGCTGCGTCATTGCCGAAGGCGCGCTCAACGCGACGCTGCTCGGCGAAACGCATCACACCGAACCGGCGACGTTTGCGCGCCAGCTTCGTAACGCGTTGATCGAGACCAACGCCCTTGCCGAGCCAGACAACCCGGCAGCGTTTTGGCAAGCTGGCTTGTCGATGGTGGCGCTGTTCTTCTCGCTGAGTTTCTTCTGGTTCACTCGCCGCAGCCAGTGGTAAGCGCGGCTGTCACGGCTTTGGCGATTGTCGGCGACGTAGCCTCCGCAATGGCCGCGTCCGTTACAATGACATTCGCCAGCCCAAGATCGTGCGGATAACGCGGCGCGACATCGCCCGTTGCGCGCGGGCAATTGGCGACGGCGATCTTCAAATCCTTGAAATGCGACGCGGCCGACTCGAACGCGGCCCACGGCTCTTTGCCCGCTGTCGCCATCGGCACGACCACAAGCTTCGCTGACACCTGCGCTGCAAACGCCAACGCTTTGCCGAGCGAGATCGGATCGGACGGGGAGATGCGGACCGGCGCAAGCGCCACGCCTCCTGGTTCGGCATTGGCGAGCAAGGCCATCGCCGCGGCCGTGCCGTCACTGCCAAACGGCATTCGATCGCCATCGACGAAATCCCAACCGACAAGTTCGCCCTCGCCGTCGCGGGCAAGTCCGGCCGCGATCCCAGGTCTGGTGTAATCGAGCCCCGTCGACAGCAGAACGATCACGCTGCCGCCTGGATGCTGGCCCGCTGGCACCTTCGGATCGGCGGCATTTCCCGGCGTCGCCAAGGCCGTCATGGCCATCAGCGCCAACGCAGAGTGCCGGAAAGTCGACGCCATAGTTCCACCGTGCAAGTTGCGAGACGTTGGAGCATTTTCGAGCGAAGTGGATGCCGGTTCGCGTGAAGAAAATGCGACAAAACAGAAGGCTAGAGCTTCGGTTCTGATTCCATCAGAACCGAAAAAGCTCTAGCGCCGGTGTTGTGCGGCTTTCCGGTCTTACGCGCAAGGCAAGTGAACTGCTCTCCTCGCGCGAATTGAGTACGCCATCGCCGCCCGCTATAAGCGCTCGTGCGGCCGCTGGGCCGTCAAGCATTGGGCAGCAGTCTCCGGGGGCAGACGTGAAACGCATCAATCGCCGCAAGTTCATCGCCGCGGCCGCGACCGCCGGGGCCGGTGCCGCCCTCTCGGCCTGTGGCGACGATAAACCCAATGCGCCGGCTGTCGTCACCGCCATGCCGGAACTGCGCTGGCGCATGACGTCGAGTTTCCCGCCGTCGCTCGACACCATCCACGGCGCCGGCAAGGTGTTCTGCGACACGGTCGCGGCCATGACCGACAATCGCTTCAAGATCCAGTTGTTTGCGGCCGGCGAAATCGTCGGCGGCTTGCAGGCGGCCGATGCGGTCACCGACGGCACGGTCGAGAGTTGCCACACCGCGTCCTACTACTACTGGGGCAAGGACCCGACGTTCGCACTCGCCACCGCCGTGCCGTTCGGTTTGAACAGCCGCATGCAAAACGCCTGGATGTATTCCGGCGGCGGCATCGAGCTGATGAATGCCTTCTACAAGAAGTTCAACATCTACGGTCTGCCCGGCGGCAATTCCGGCGCACAGATGGGCGGGTGGTATCGCAAGGAGATCAACACGCCGGCCGATTGGCAGGGCTTGAAGATCCGCATCGGCGGCTTCGGTGGCGCGATGATGAAGCGCTTGGGCGCGGTGCCGCAGCAGATCCCGGCCGGCGATATCTATCCCGCGCTCGAAAAAGGCACCATCGATGCGGCCGAATGGGTCGGGCCTTATGACGATGAAAAGCTCGGCTTCTATCGCGTCGCCAAGAACTATTACTATCCGGGCTGGTGGGAAGGCCAGGCGATGCTGCACTTCTTTTTCAATCTCGAGAAGTGGAACGAACTGCCGAAAAACTATCAGGCGATCGTGACCAGTGCGGCTCAGACGGCCAACACCATCATGCTGGCGCGCTACGATATGCAGAATCCGGCGGCGTTGCGTGCGCTGGTCCAGAAGGGCGCGATCCTACGACCG
>JANORU010000145.1:0-6974 GCA_031415475.1 Hyphomicrobium sp. | reverse complement strand
CTCGTAGACATTGCCGCCGGTGATTGCCGTCGCACCTGTCGGCCCAAAGACCACCGCGAGAACACGCGCGGCGTCGATATCCGCGAGGTCGCTGGTCCACGCCGTGCCCTCGAGCGGGGGCCGCAAGTTGCTCCATCGCGCGGCCCGTTCCTCCGCCCGTTCCGGCGGCAGCACCAGGACGAGCTTGGCCATGCCGCGCTGTTCGAGAACCTTATTCAACTCCCATTGCACCCAATGGGTTTTGCCGGCGACCATCACGATCCGCTCGGCTTTGAGCATAAAGTCGAGCACCGCATCCTGCCATGTGTCGTCGGAGAGATAGACGCGCTCGGCACCGAGCGGTGGCAGGCTTTCTCCTGGCTTACCGATGGCGAAGAATGGCCCTGCGCTCAGCAACTCCTCGCCGATACATTCTTCAAGCCGCTTTTTGCGCAGAACAATCCGCCACAACAGACTGTTTGGTCGGATCAGCGCATCGTCATCCATGAACGAGCGCAAGAGAAGAACAGCCGGCTTGGTTGCAAGGATCTGTTGATCGCGACGGCGGCGATTGAGTCTCTGGCCCAGGCGCCAGAGCGCGATCAGCACGGCAGCGCCTGCAATGACAATTGCAAATTGCTGCATAGCTTCGACGAATTCGGCCCACCACGACATGACAAAGGCGCTCGCCGGGTTTTCGCCGTGCACGAGCAGTCCGACCGAGATAAAAAAGTTTGCGATGATCTGGAAAGAGAACGTCACAAGCGAGAGTGTGCCGATGAGAACGGCTTGAACGAGTTTGAATGGATACTGATAAACAACAAATCCGATCGCAGCCAACACCGCGGCCTGAAGGCCGCCACCTGGAAGGCTGAGGCTCGACCTTGAGACTTTGTCGAAGTCGAGGTTTTCGCCGAGCGATTGCGTCATGCGCCACGTGCGCGGCCAGCCGTAAGCGAGGCGATGGCGGGCGATCCCAACAAGAGGAACGAGCTGCCAGACCAGAAGAACGAGCAACGGCACGGCGAGACAGGCGATGTTAACGGCCACCCAAACGCCATTCAAGTGCCAGTCGTCGATGGGCGTGCCCGCGCTTTCTGCGGCACTGCAAATTGCGGTGGAGTTTGATACCGCCGTGAACGCCGCCTTGCTGACCAAGGCCGTCAAAGCTGTGAGCAAACCGGCGTGCAGACAGGTCCATCGAAACCGGAAGCGGGCGATCGCTAACCATCCGCTGATCGTCACGCCCGCGAGCAGCGCGAGCATGGCCGCAAACTCAATGCGGGTCATCACGTTCTGGAACATTTCGAAAACAGCGTCGGTCGCAGCCCGCCGGTCCGCCATCGAAAGCTCGGCAACGCCGAGCGAACTGCCGTACGCTTCGGAGAACACGAGCAGCAGCGCCTCGCGGCCATGGATGAGCACTACGGCAAACGCTGCGGCCAGCAGCCATGTCACGACGAACGTGACGAGCGTCGTGATCCGGCACGGCCGCCAGAAGTGACGCCAAAGCCGGGCGTATTGCGCAACATCAAGATGTGCGGGTCCCAACACGCGGACTTATCCCCCATCGCTATCAAAAGCCTTACCATGACAGATGGCTGACTGCATCACGCCGCGGGCCATAAAACCGCCCCAGGCCGAGCGTTTTTGGCAGACATGACAGGGGACACGTCGATGAAGCTGGCCGGCCAAACCCGCACGATTTGGACCATCGCTCTGGCGATCGCGCTGGCGCTTGTCTTGGCGCCGGTCGCAGGTCTCGCCGCCAGCAAAAAGAAAAAACCAGTCGAGGATCCGTTCCCGAAGGCGGAATCGATCCTGAAGTGGATCAACGAGTACCGTTCGACGCCCGAGCCCGACAAGCTGCCCGCCGCGGTCAACGCCATGGGTGATCTGGGACTCGTCAAGGACCTCGACTCCGCCGGCATCTACGTCGGCTTCATCGCTGGTGTGCTGGGATCCAATCCCGACAAGGCGACCAAGCTGATCTCGGAAATGTTCCCGATGCCGCCCGAGGATCAGGTGATCCTGATCAAGGCGATTGCCTATTCGGGGCTGCCGGATTGGAAGGGCACGCTCGGCCTATTCGTCGAGCGCATGCCGGCGCGCAAGGTGCTGCTCGACAAGTATCTCTACGGCGATGGCAAAACGCTGTTCGAGCAGCCGCTCGATGAAGGCTCGTTCGTGCTCGACGCTCATTGGGGATATTACTTCGGCAGCGGATCGACCGATGCCATTCACAGGATCGTCTCGGCGCTCGAATGGTCGGTCGAAAAGGACAATGTCGAACGGCTGACCATCGGATCGATGGCCAAATGGACGCTCGCGACCAACGCAACGCGAGATAAGGATCTGCTCGACGCGCTCAAGGCGGAAATGAACCAGCAGCCGGACGTCGTGCGGCCGCCGCTGCGCGACGTCATTCTCGCCGCCGAAACGTTCGAGACCGCCAAAATCCGTCGCGACGCTGTCGCAGCGATCGATCAGGTGAAGGCCAAGGGTCCGGAAAGTTCGCGCCAATTCGCGTGGTGGGGGCAAGCCGGGCAAACCGCACTTGGCCTTGGCTGCGTGGCGGCTGCAGCACTTGGCCAAGTGGCACTCGGTATTCCGTGCGTGGTTGGCGGCGCACTGTCGACTGCAGCGCTCAAGTATCTGGCGCCGGCACCATAAGTGTAGTCCGCGTCGGTGGGCACTGCTTTCGCAAAACGACCAAATTGACTTTACGACTGCGGGCAGACGCTGCGCGCTTTGGTCATGGCCGCTTCTGCGTCGGCGAATTCACCAATCACTTCGCCGCCGGGTGCGCGAGAATTGATGAAATTGACAGTCATGCTGGTCTCGAAACCATCGAGCACCGAGAGCGCTGTCAATTCGGTGGCGCCATCGCGGGCTGATTTGATCAGCACCGTTTTGCGCCCGCCGTAGCTTGCCGTTTTGATCATGCACGGGCCTGGGGCGGCGCCGAGCTTGGACGGTTGCGCGAGTTCGGTAGCGTTTGTCGGCCGCAGCGCCGGCGGCGCGTCAGGAAGCGCTGCAGTGCCTAGCTCAGTCCTCGCCGCCATTTGTATTTGCTTGTTCGGCTGTTTCGTCGGCTCGGTACGAGTCATCAGCTTCGCAGCAGCGGCCGTCGCTTCGCTGCCATCAACGCTAGCGTTGGCTTCGAGCCGGCCTTGAGCTTTCGCAGTCTTGACCTTGGGAGGCGTTGCTCTGGCGGGCTTGGCGATCAGTTGTTTTTCGGCGGCCTTCGGATGCGGTTCGAAGTCGGCCGCGGTCTGGCAATAGGATTTGCGATATTCACTCGCCACCCATTCGATTGACCGGCCATAGTTCTTGTCGACGGCCCAACGCTTTGCCAGATCGGAGAATAGCACCGGCCGGTTCAACTTGCGCGACAGCTCGACGATGTCGTCCTGTTTCAGCCGCGTTCGTTCGGCAACCGGCAGCGCAAGCCGTTCACCCGAATAGGCAACCAAGTGTTGGATCTGCGCCAGCACGCCGGATTTCACATCCGGGAATCCGTCGCCGGGAACGCCGCCGCCTGTTGTGCCGATGCCGGCGAAGTTGTTCTGCCTAGGATCAACATCGCCCATCCTGCCGTTCGGCTGGCGATACGACAGGAAATTCGTTTCAACGGCCATCTGGAAGAACGCGTAGTCCCATCGCACGCGCCAACCTTCGCCGTAGCTGCGATACCAGCGGGCGATGTCTTCAAACCGTGGTTCGATGTTTGGTGTGCGCCGCTTCAGGAACGTCATCAAACGATCGGGTGTAACGCAGCGGGGGACGTAGTTGGCGTCGTTCAACCGGATTTCGGGCGAGCGCGCTGCCGCCGCTGAAAGTTGGACCGCTGGCATGGCAACGGCAATCGCGCCTGCGAGCAGGGCGCAAGACATAGGACCTGGCCTTGGCAATGTTCGGGTCAGGCGCTCAACCTTTCGCGGCAGTTCAATGGCGGACTACGGCGCTCGATCTCAACCCTCGGGACAGAGTTCAAACGCTTTGTCGAGGGCTTCAGTCGTTGATGCAAATTCGCCGACCGTCGTGCCGTCTTTGGCGTAGGCGCTGATGTAGGCATCAGCTTCCTTCTTTTCGGAGCCCTCGTTGACGTCGAGCACGGTGTAGTCGGCGCCTTTGCCGTTGGACGAGGATTTGATGATGATCGACTTGGCGCCGCCGTAACTGGCGGTCCAGACATGGCAGGCCTTCTCGGAGGTCTTGCCGCCATCGGTTGCTTTGCCGGTTGCCGGGGTCGCCAAAGCGGCAGTCTCAACGACAGTCGCCTGGCCTTCAGTAACCTTGCTCGCGTCGCCGGGTGTCGATGCCGGCTGATCAGTTGCTTCGGGAGCAACGTTGGCGGTCGGATTGAGGATCTTGACCTCGGGGCCAGGCGCTTGGCGGTTGACGAGCGACGTCAGGCCCGCCGCCTTCGCCAGTTCGCTGGCTCCAAGACCTGACTTCTGGGCGTCGCCATCCTTGCGCGCCTCTTCGACCGCCTGCTTGGCGATCTCGGCGCCCTTGCCCGCGGAAACCTCGGCGGCGTCGCCCTCGATCTTGCCGACGCTCGCAACTGTCTTGGCAGCACCACGGGCTTCAGCGACCAGTTCGGGCTTCGGATCAGCGTCCTTGCAGACGCCCGCATAGAACCGGTCGGCGATTGAACTCATATCACGGATGTAGGCGCGGCTGGTCGGCGCCCATTTTTTGGCGAGTTGCGAGAAGGTCATCGGACCCTTGATGGTCTTCTGCCAAAGCGTCAGCACATCCCAGTCCTGGATGTTCTTAGTCCGCTCAGCGACCGGCTGTTCGATCTTTTCGCCCGAGTACATCAGCACGTGCTCGAGGTGGGCGCGAGCGCCGGTCGAGACGTCCTTGAAGCTTTCACCGCGGTTGCCACCGCCAATAGCGCCGAGCCCGGCGAAGTTATTCTGATCGGGCTTCACGTCGCCCTTGAACTTGAGGTGGCCTGTCTCGAGCATCATTTGGAAAAACGCGTAGTCCCAGCGAACGTTCAAGGCTTCGCCGTGGCGCATGTATTCGGTGGCGATGCCAGCGAACTTTGCGTCGAGGTCGGAGTTCTGACTGTCGAGAAACGCCATCATCCGGCCGGGCGTGGCGCACTCAGGCACTGGATTTTGTTGGAAAACTTTGATCGCCGGTAGCTCGGCGGCGGTCGCCTCGAGGGCGGCGAAGCTGGCGGTGGTGGCTAGTGCAGCGGACAGAAAGAAACGGCGACAAGCTCCAGCGATTGCTGTCATGAAAACACCCGATCTCGAACGCGGCGCCAAAAACGGCACCCAACACAACCACTAGGCAATAAAGCCTTAAGATTAATGGTTGGTTGACGACTGTCCGCTCCCCTGAGCTTTGGTCGCTGATCAATGGGGCGCGAGTTAGGGCGTGCGGGGGAGGAAATGTGGCAATTTCTGAGCCTGGGCCTTGCTTAGCGGGCCGGTTTTAGGTCAGCCCAGCTGGCGGGTTGGTGTTCGCCCTCGACCCACGTCAGATGCTGACCGCCGTCCAGGGCGATCATCTGTCCGGTCAGGGATGGGGCATCCAGTATAAAGCGGACGGCGGCTGCTATTTCCTCGGGACTGGTCCCGCGCTTCAAAAGAGTTGAGTTTACCTCGGCCGCAAAGTCGGCCTCCGTTTGATAGATGCTGCGCAGTACCGGACCCGGACCGATCGCATTGACCCTTATCCTCGGGGCGAGGGCTTGAGCGAGCGTGCGCGTGGCGGTCCAAAGTCCAGCTTTCGAGATGGTGTAGGAGAAAAAATCCGGCGTCAGCTTCCAGACTCGTTGATCGATGATGTTGATGACATTTCCCGTGGTTCCCTCGGGCAGGTTGCGGAGCATCGCCTGAGCCAGGAAGACCGGCGCCCGCAGGTTGATGTCCTGATGGCGATCCCACATGTCCGTGGTCGTCGAAGCGACCGCATCGTTCTGAAATTCCGATGCATTATTGATGTGGCAGGTGACATCACCTAGCGCTGCACGGCAGCGGGGAATGAGGCTTGCGACGTCGTCCGGTTGGGCGAGGTCGCCGGCCAGCGCCACCGATTTTCCGCCCAAGGCCTCGATTTCGGCGACGACGGCTTTAGCTTCGGCCTGGGAGCGGCGGTAGTGCACTCCGACGTTCCAGCCGGACCTGGCTAGGTTCAAGGCGATCGCCCGGCCGATTCGCCGCGCCGCGCCGGTAATCAGAACTGTTCCGGGACAAGGGCTTGGCGGCATCAAATGGCTCATCGGGGTGGCAATTGGGGGTGGCAACTGGCTCACAACCTACACCAACTTGCGATGGCCCGCGCCTGTCACCTGCGGGTGAGGGAATTGACCTCAAACAGCGCCATTGCGGCGGTTTTGCCACACACACCGAAGCATCCCGCAAGCTCATGAACACTGCTCAATGTCTAGGCTTTCAATGCTGCATCTCATTACAATGGGCGTGAAACGTTGCGCTTCGGCATCAGTGGTTGGGGAAGCGCATGGGATGACGCTGTTATCGCTTGTGGCGGGCCAAGAATTTCGGTTTCGTGAGGGTGAAGAAATTTGCGACTCGCCTAACTGGGCTGACAGTTCGAAGCCGACCTCGCCGCTCTCTCGGCGGCAGGCTTTTAAATGACGGGGGTTATCTGGATCATGAGACACGCAACGAAGTTACTCGGCGCTGCCGCCCTGGCACTTTCGGTTTCGACGAGTTCCGCGTCTGCGGAAGAGCCACAGTTCGGCTGGTCGGCTTGGCTGAACATCACCAGCGATTACATCTTCCGCGGTCTCTCGTTTACCCAGGAAGAACCGGCGTTCCAGCCCTACGTAGAATTCACCTACGGTATCGGTTATGTCGGTATCTGGGGTTCGAACATCGACAGCGCAGGTCTTTATGGCCCGTGGGAAGTTGACGTCTACGGCGGTATCCGTCCGAAAACAGGCCCCGTCAGCTGGGATCTTGGCGTGCTCTATTATATGTACGGTGCGCGTGACGGTAACGGGTTTG
>JANORU010000144.1:0-3399 GCA_031415475.1 Hyphomicrobium sp. | reverse complement strand
CCGGTGGTTCAGGCCCGAAAACGTGTCGGCGTGGCGTTGAGGCAGTGAGGTTTGAACCGGGGGATGGATCGCTTTGTCTCAACATTCACGAACAAAATCGACACCAAGGGGCGGGTCTCTATCCCAGCTCCATTCCGCGCCATCCTTGAGCGCGACGGATATGCGGGCGGCATCTATTGCTACCCCTCGCTCGATGCTCCAGCGCTCGATGCAGGTGGCGAGAGACTTGCGCAAAAAATCGACGGGCTTCTCGCAGGCCTGCCGGACTATTCGAACGAGCGCGATGAACTCTCTGTCGCGCTCTATGGCGACGTTCAGATCATCGCCATCGATGGCGACGGGCGCATCGTCCTTCCTCAACCGCTGCGCGCCCATGCCGGCCTTCAATCCGAAATCACGTTTGTTGGCCTTGGCGACAAGTTTCAAATGTGGGCCCCGGAGCGCTTCGAGGAGCGGCGCCGGATCGCCCGTGATAAGGTCGAAGTCCATCGCAAACTGTTTGGCAGCGGGAGAGGCACACGGGAATGAGCTCGGAGGTGTCGAGCGCTGGCAGTCCAGGCCCGGCCGCGACGCGTCCGAAGCACATTCCCGTGTTGCTTCAGGAAGTCTTGGAAGCGCTCGCTCCGAAGGCCGGCGAGACCTACATTGACGGCACGTTTGGCGCCGGTGGCTATTCGCGCGCAATTCTAGAGGCGGCCCGATGCCGCGTGCTCGCGTTCGATCGCGATATCACGGCCGTGCGCGCTGCGGCGGCCATAACCGCTGAAGTTCCCAATCGGCTGACGGTCATCCACGCACCTTTCTCACAGATGGAAGAGTTCGCGCGCATCGAGTTGACGCCCAACGGTGAGCCGCCGATAGAGAGCCCGCTGGTTGACGGCGTGGTGCTCGATATCGGGGTGTCGTCGATGCAGCTGGATGTCGCCGAGCGCGGGTTTTCTTTTCAGCACGATGGCCCACTCGACATGCGCATGTCGGCGGCCATCGATCCGCTCGATATGAGCCCGGTCGAGTCCGGCCAAAGTGCCGCCGATTTTCTCAACACGGCGGACGAGGAAATCATTGCCAACGTCATCTACGAATTCGGCGAGGAGCGCCGCTCGCGCCACATCGCCCACGCCATCGTCAAGCAGCGGGCCGAACAACCGTTGACGCGCACCAAGGACCTTGCCGATCTGGTCGCCAAAGTTGTTCGCCGTGGCGACGATGGCCGTCATCCGGCGACGCGGACGTTCCAGGCGCTGCGCATCTATATCAACGACGAGCTGGGAGAGCTCGAAAAGGGATTGCAGGCGGCGGAAACAATTCTCAAGCCAGGCGGCCGGCTGGTGGTGGTTTCTTTTCACAGTCTCGAAGACAGGATTGTGAAGCGGTTTTTTGCCGAAAGATCGGGCAAGGAGCAGGGCCAATCGCGGCATTTGCCGCCGCAATCGATAAAATTTGTACCCCCGAGTTTCCGAATTTTTAACACTCGCCCGTTAACACCTCAGAAAGGTGAATTGAATGTCAACCCGCGTGCCCGCTCGGCACGGCTCAGGTCTGGCGTTCGCACTGAAGCCGCGCCGCAACCCGAATAGGCCGGCCGGAGTACAACTTGAGGAGGGGGAACACCGATGCGTACTCTCAACCTTGCCGCAGCTTTCATGGCGGTTTCCAGCGCTTTTCTGCTTTACGGGCTAAGTTACGACACCCGGTTGGTTGAAGCCCGCGTCCAGTCTCGTGAACGGATTGCCGACGTGACGCGTGGCGATATTGCGATTTTGAAAGCCGAGCGCGCGCATCTGGCTCGTCCCGACCGCATTGGGCCCTTGGCCCGCAATCTTGGTCTCGAGCCCTTGACACAGGCCCACGCCCTGCAGCCGGGTCTGACCGACATCGAAACGGGTTCGACCGCAAAATAGGCGAGCCCGATGTCGGCCTCTCCATCCTTCAGCGTCCGCGCTGTGACCGTGCCGACCGAAACCGGCCTGCCGCGCTCTCGCTCTCGCACTGTCGCGCTGATGATCGCGGTGGCGTTTCTGGGTGTGGCCGGTCAACTCGTGCGAATGGCACTTGAGGCCGAGCCGAAGTCCGGGCCGCGCATCGCCATGATGACGGCGTCGCAAACCAAGAGTTTTGCCCGGCCCGACATCGTCGATCGAAACGGCCGGTTACTCGCCACCGATGTCAAAGTTCCGTCGCTCTATGCCGATCCTGTTCTCGTGCAGGATGTCGACGAAGTCGCCGAGCGATTGAATTCTCTGTTTCCCGATCTTGACCCGGAGGAACTTCGCCGTTCGCTGTCGGATAAGACCAAGCGGTTCGTCTGGATCAAGCGCGGCTTAAGTCCGAAGGTTGCGCAGGCGGCCCATAATCTTGGCTATCCTGGTTTGATGTTTATCGACGAGTTGAAGCGCACCTATCCGGTGGGCAGTCTCGCTGGGCATAGTCTTGGCCGGGTTGATGTCGACAACAAGGGTCTCTCTGGGTTGGAACGCTACGTCGACCAGTCGGGCGGCGCTGAAGCGGTCAACAGTGCCACGCTTTCCGCCCGTGCGCCGGTGCGGTCGAGCATCGACGTCGCCGTATCCCACGCGGTTGAAAGCGAACTCGCCGCCGCAATCCGGCGCTACGATGCCAAGTCCGCGGCCGGTGTCGTGCTCGACGTGACAACCGGCGAAGTCCTCGCGTCGGTCTCGCTGCCGGGTAGCGATCCGTCGCGCGCGGATCAATCACAGGACCCCGCGCGGATCGATAAAATTTCGGCCGGCACGTTTGAACTCGGCTCTATCTTCAAGACAATCACGCTCGCTATGGCGTTCGAACACGGCATGTCGCCCGATACGATGGTCGATGCATCGGCGCCGCTGACTGCCGGACGGTTCAAAATCGAAGATCTGCATCCGCTGAACCGGCCGATTTCACTGACTGAGGTGTTCCTCCATTCTTCCAACATCGGTGCCGCGCAAGTGGCGTTGATGGCTGGTGCAGACCGGCAGAAGGCGTTCCTCGAGAAGCTGGGTTTGGTGTCGGCCCAGTCAACGGAGTTGGGTCAGGGGCCGGCGCCGCAAGTGCCGCGTGAGTTCGGACGCGCCGAGCAAATGACGATTGCCTATGGTCATGGACTTGCAACCAGCCCACTTCAGTTTGCGGCCGCCACCGCCGCGCTCATCAATGGCGGCACACGCGTCACACCGACATTCCTTGCGGCATCGATGGAAGCAAAGCCGGGTGAAAGGCTTGTCGGCGTGTCGACCAGCATGGCAATGCGGACGTTATTCCGGGCCAACGTGATCGACCCGAACGGAACGGGCCAGCGGGCGGATGTCCCGGGGCTTCGTGTCGGCGGCAAAACCGGCACGGCGGAAATGGCGGTCAACGGCGGCTACAAGGAAAAGTCTGTGCTTGCCTCATTTGTCG
>JANORU010000143.1:0-6826 GCA_031415475.1 Hyphomicrobium sp. | reverse complement strand
GTCGAGGCCACCTGGAAACGCATCGGCGCGTTGCTCGACCGCTTCCCGCCTGACGAGTGCTCAAACTACTTCAGGAATGCGGGATATGCTTCGATCTAAAGCAAACAGGCTCTAGCTGAACTTCGGGCTGGTCAATGTGTGAGACCGGAAAGCGCTATGCGAATGTTGGGTATGTCGGGGCAGGAACTCCTCGGTCTTGTGCGGTCGGGTGTGCTACCGGCACCGGCGAAGTGGGGCGGCGGGCGTGTCGCGTGGCGCGCGGATGAGATAGCCACGGCCGCCGAACGTTTCGGACGACCAAAGTGAATAGAAAATGGCAACCTTTTTACCAAGGCGGTCTTATTCAATTCTACAGCTGGAAGACGGGTACCATCGAAGCTAACTTCGGTTGCACGAGGCCCCAAAATGCCAAGCAGTAGATTTTAACATGCTGCTAGAGCCCGGCGCCAAGTCACGGCGCCGTATAGCTAAACCGGCGCGCCGTCGTGCCGCTTCCCCGGCTGGGGCAATCAGTTTATAAGCCCCTTCGAACGTCGCGCTGACGCCGGCGCCGCAACAGAATTGGCCGACTTAGCACAGTGGTAGTGCACCTGATTTGTAATCAGGGGGTCGCAGGTTCAAATCCTGCAGTCGGCACCATTTCTCACCCATCCCTCCTCAGATCGAGAGTTTTCGTCCGCGATGCCGTCCGTCCCCCGAACGCCGATCCTGTTGTCCGGGCGCGCGCTGCTGGAGCGCTACGACGTTCTGTTCTGCGATGTCTGGGGCGTCGTGCACGATGGCGTGACCGCCGTGCCGGGCGCCATGCGCGCCCTGACCAACTTTCGCGCCAAGGGCGGGACGGTCATCCTGGTGTCGAACGCGCCTGTGCCGGCCCATCGCGTCGCCGCCATGCTCGACAGCCGCAAGGTGCCGCGCAAGGCCTGGGACGATATCGTCTCGTCCGGGGCCATCGCTTTGAAGCACGTCGCCGAGCGCGGCTACTCGCGCGTCTACTACATCGGCCCGCGCGCGCGCGACGCCGCCTTTTTCGAGAGCGCCGCCGCCGCCGCCGCGCCCCTGACCGAAGCGCAGGCGATTGTCTGCACCGGGCTCGAAGACGACATGAATGAAACGGTTGCAACCTATCTGCCGGTGCTTGAGACGGCGCGCAGCCTGAACCTGCCGTTCGTGTGCGCCAATCCTGATCTTGTCGTCGATGTCGGCGGCACGCTTTATGTTTGCGCCGGTGCGCTGGCGGCGGCGTATGAAGACCTCGGCGGCGAGGTCTATTGGGCCGGCAAGCCGCATCCTTCGGCCTACAGCACTGCCAAGGCGCGCGCCGAAGCGTTGCGCGGTGCTCCTGTCGACCTCTCGCGCATCCTCGCCATCGGTGATGCCGTCCGAACCGATCTCAAAGCCGCCGAGAACGCCGGCATCGATGCGCTGTTCATCACGTCCGGCATTCATCGCGACGATACGATGGATGGCAAAGCAATCGAGCCGGGTAAACTTGCCGCCATCCTCGACGCCAGCAACGCGCGGCCCGTGGCGGCGATGGCGGAACTCGACTGGTAAAGGACCATTTCGTGCTGATTGAAGATGTTCCGGGCCAACTCGTCAAAGAGGCGGCCGACAAGCGCGCCCGCAACGGCGATCTCATCGAGCAGCTGTCGGCCTGGTTCGAAGGCCGCACATCTGTCTCCGTCATCGATCTGCGCGCCGGCACGGGCGCCACCGTGCGGGCATTGGCGCCGATCCTGCCATCCGACCAGACTTGGACATTGCTCGCCCTGTCACAGGACGAAGCGGACGCGACCCGCGATCACCTGACGCGATGGGCGCCGGCCGCAACGTCGACGGGCGATATTTTGCATCTCGACCGGCAGGGTTTGAAACTTGCCGTCACCATCAAGGTTCTGGATGCGGTCGCCAAAATTCCAGCGGCACTCTCCGGCAAGGCCGATCTTGTTACGCTATCTGGTGACGCCTCGCGCTACCCTGCTGCCAAGATTCGCGAACTCGTCGCCCACGTCGCCGCCAAGAAAGCGCCGTTTTACGCCAGTCTGAACTATGACGGCCGCTTGAAATTCGCCCCCCACCACGCCGCCGACAGCGCCATGACCGCGGCGCTCCATCGCGCGCTGATGGCGGATACGGGATTGGGACCTGCCGCCGGGCCTCTGGCCAGCAACGAACTCTCCGAGCAGTTCCGCCTCACAGACTATTCAGTGCTCGAAGGTCCAAGTGCTGTCTGGCTGCGCGCCGGCGAGACGGCACTCATCCGGCAAATTCAACGCTCGATGGCCGAGGCCCAGCGCCTGACCGTCCGCGGCCAGGATAAGATGATCGACGCCTGGCTCGCCCGTCCGCGCCAATCACTGGAAATTAGCCAGAGCGATCTGCTCGCGCTGCCGTCCTGAGTTCAGATCAACAGAAACTTGGCCGCCGCAATCAGCAATACGACACCGAGCAGACGCTGCAGTGTTGTGGTGGAGACCCATCGCGTTCCGATTTGCGTGCCAAGAAGCGCGCCCGCCAGGGCGGCTAGCAAAAACCACGGCAGCTCTGCCGGAAGGTAGCGCAGCGCCGCGACGTTACCCGCGAGCGCTGCCATGGAATTCACAAGAATAAACGGCGCGGTCAATTGCGAGGCCTGCCGCGCACCGGACCAGCCCATCAGCAAGAGCAGCGGCGTCAGGAATATACCGCCGCCTGTTCCCGTCAACCCCGACAGCAGACCGACGCCGGCCCCAACCGCGATGCCAATCAGCCAGGGAACAGAACTCGGCGTCGCTTGCGCGCCACTTTCGATTTTGGGTTGCCACAAGAACTTCAGGCCGGCGGCGAGAAGTACCAAGCCAACGAGCAGCCGGTAGGTGTCTGCTGAGAGCTGAATCGATCCGCCGATAAACGCCGCTGGCACCGAACCGGCGATCAGCGGAATGAGGGACGACCACGAAATGTCGCGTCCGTTCCGCGTCCATCGGGCGGTCGCAAGGCTCGCCACGAGAATATTCAATGCCAGCGCCGACGGCTTCATGACGACTGGCGCCAAGCCCATGATAGCCATGGCCGCGATATAGCCCGAGGCCCCGGCATGGCCGACGGACGTATAAAGCACGGCGGCGCAGAAAATCAGCGAGGCGAGCAGTCCCAAATCAATCGCTGTCATTTCAGAGAACTCCAGCGATTTACGTGGCGTGTGTCTCCGGGCCGAACCTGATGTTAGGACAATTCGGGATCAGCCGCCTAGCCTCACCTAGATCTTGTGCGACATCCGCCGCCGCTTGGTGTCGAGGTAGGCCTTGTTGTGGGTGCTTGGGCTGACAGCCACGGAGATGCGTTCGACGATTTCGATGCCGGCCTGTTCGAGCGCGTCGATCTTGTCGGGATTGTTGGTCATGAGGCGGACCTTGCAGATCCCGAGGTCGGCCAAGATTTGAGCCGCAAAGGCATAGTCGCGCGCGTCGGCCGGCTCGCCCTGTTCGAGATTGGCATCGACGGTGTCGCGCCCTTGATCCTGCAGGGCATAGGCCCGGATTTTCTTGTACAGCCCGATGCCGCGCCCTTCCTGATAGGGAAGATAAATCAGCACGCCGTATGGCTCGCTGGTAATGCGGCCAAGCGCGGCCTTGAGTTGTGCGTAGCAGTCGCAGCGGAGCGAATGAAAGACGTCGCCGGTCACACAGCCGGAATGGACGCGAACCACCGGCACGCTCACCGAATTGGCGCCCTCGTCGCGATGCACGAGCGCCACCGCCTGCGCGGCTTCCTCCGCGCCTTGATAGGCGCGGGCTTCGAGCGCAATTTCGCGGCCCATGAACTCGATCGGCAGCAAAGTCCGCGCGACCTGGTCAGACTCGAGTGGGGTCGATAGGAGCGTCGGGGACGCCATGCTCTCCTCCGGGAGGACACCTGCCGCCGCCTTGCCTGAATTCTGGGCCGAATTCTAGGCAGCGGCTGCCGGGTCCTGCATCGCTTAGACCTCTATCAATGGCCCGTAAACGTCAACACTTGAGCGATAGTGCCGCGGATCGTTTACCTTGGCGCGATCCCGGTTGTCTCAACGGTGGCACTTGCCTCTTATAGGCCGCAACCGCTGCCCCGAACCGTGATCCAAACCCCTTTGATGACACTCTGCCTCCGCCTGCTGCTGATGGTTGTGACCTTGGCTTTGGCCGGGCCCATCCCGGCCATGGCTAGGCCCAAAGCCGATGATGCGATCGAACGCAAAGTCGGCAAACTTCTGGCACGCATGACGCGCGAGGAGAAAATTGGCCAGTTGAACTTCCCGTCGCTGGCCTTTCCACACCAACCGCAGCTCGACGCCATCAAGGCCGGCCGCATCGGCGCCATGCTGAACGTGGTCGATCCAAAGTTGATCCGCGAGTATGCCACAGCGGCCCGCCAATCGCGTCTCGGCATCCCGCTGTTGATTGCCATCGACGCCATCTACGCGCTGCGCATTACTTTCCCACCGCCGATTGCCTGGGCGGCAACCTGGCGGCCGGCACTCGCCGAAGCCGCCAGCCGCGAGGTCGCGCGCGAAGCCGCCGCCCTCGGCGTCAACTGGACGTTTGCGCCGATGGTCGATGTCTCGCGCGATCCGCGATGGGGCCGGGTAATCGAAGGCGCGGGAGAGGATTCGTATCTCGCCTCGGCATTCGCGGCAGCCCGCGTCAGAGGTTATCGCGCCGGCGGCCTCGCCACCTCGGTCAAGCACTTCGTCGGCTACGGCGCGCCGGAAGGCGGGCGCGACTACAACGGCGCCGAAATCTCGACGTCCGAACTGTACGACCGTTACCTACCGCCGTTCCGCGCGGCAATCGACGCTGGGACCGACGCGGTGATGGCGTCGTTCAATACCATCAACGGCATTCCGGTGACGGCCAGCCGCCGCCTGATCACCGGCCTCCTCAAAAAGCAGCTCGACTTTGACGGCTTCGTCACCTCGGATTTCGTCGCCATCGGCGAACTCATCAATCACGGCGTCGCGGCCAACCTCAAAGATGCCGCTGCCATGGCGTTCGCCTCTGGTATCGACCTCGACATGGAGGGCCAGGCCTATAGCCGTCATCTCGCGGCGCTGATCGCCGAGGGCCGCGCCACTGACGCCGATCTCGACGATGCCGTGCGCCGCGTGCTGCGTGTGAAATTCAAACTCGGCCTGTTCGATCGCACGGAGGACGACTTCGCCAAGCTTCCCATTGACGTGCCCGAGAGCGAGGTGCGCCGGGTCGCTCGCGAGGTTGCGCGAGAAAGCTTCGTTCTCGTGAAGAACGAGCGGGAAATCCTGCCGATCACGCCTGCTCGACAGACCATCGCGCTCGTCGGCGCCGCCGCCGAGAACAGCAACGATCACTCCTGGTGGGGACCGGCCGGCACCCAGAAACCTGCAACCGAAATGCTGCACGACGCTCTCAAAAGCCGGTTGCGCCGCGGTCAATCCCTCACCTTCGCGCCCGCGTTCTCAGATCCCTGCGGCCGCAAGTACGCCGATTTCGGCAAACAGAAGGCGGTCACGGCGGCGCGCGACGCCGATATCGTGGTGTTCGTCGCCATCGAGGACTGCGAGATCCAGGGCGAAGGCGTCTCGCGCACAAAACTCGACCTCACAGGCGTTCAACAAGACATGCTCGATGCGCTGGCTGAAACCGGCAAGCCGATCGTTCTAGTGTTGGAGACCGGACGGCCGCTCGCGATCCCAGAGGCGGAACGCGCGAGCGACGCCATTCTCGTCACCTGGCATCCGGGAACCGAAGGACGCACCGCCGCCGCAGAAGTTCTGCTCGGCCTGCAATCGCCGTCCGGCAAGTTGCCGATGACGTTCCCGCGCGCCGTCGGCCAGATTCCAATCGCCTACAATAGCCTGCCGACCAGCCGGCCATGGACCGGCAGCCGCTATACGTCGGGCTACGTCGATGAGGCCGTAACGCCGCTTTATCCGTTCGGCCACGGCTTGAGCTACACGACGTTCGCCTACGACGCGCTTACCCTCGACCGGCGCAGGATTTCGACCTCAGGCGCGATCACTGCTTCAGTCACGGTCAGAAATACCGGCTCGCGCAAGGGTGACGAGGTGGTCCAGCTCTACGTCCGCCAGCTTGTCGCCAGCCGCTCGCGGCCGGTGAAGGAACTCAAGGGCTTTGAGAAAATCTCGCTGAAACCCGGCGAACGAAAAACCGTGCGGCTGACGATCAAGGCCGCCGATCTCGGGTTTCACGACGACGCCGGCAGGCTGCTGATCGAGCCGGGTCCGTTCAAAGTGTTCGCGGGCGGCAGCTCGGATACGGCCGTGAGTGCCGAATTCGAGATGACGCGCTAACCTACAAGAGCCTTGGAATTTCAATTGCCGGGCAGCGGTCCATGACGACGGTCAGTCCGGCCGCTTGGGCGGCGGCCGCTGCTTCTTCGTTGATGACGCCAAGCTGCATCCAGACCACGGAAATGCCGAGCCGTTCGCGCTCCGCAAGCGCCACCTGCACCGCGTCGTAGGCCGCTTCGGGCTGCCGGAAAATATCGACGACATCGACTGGCCCCGGCACGTCCTCGAGTGAGCCGTAGACGCGGGCGCCGAGGATGTCCTTGCCGGCAAGGCCCGGATTGACCGGGATTACCGTGTAGCCGTGGTTCTGAAGAAAGCGCATGACGCCATAGCTTGGCCGGTCCGGCTTCGGCGACGCGCCAACAACGGCAAAGGTTTTCACCCGGCGCAGCAGCGCGGCAATTTCGGCATCGGACGGATTGTTGTGTATGAGCGCCTCCTCAAGCCACCGCCGGCGGCAATCGAATAAGCCCGTCCGGCCCCATCGGCCAGAACGGATTGTAAGCGACTTCCCACAGA
>JANORU010000142.1:0-1968 GCA_031415475.1 Hyphomicrobium sp. | reverse complement strand
CTCGACCACGCGACTATGCTCCAAAGCCCATCATGCCGACTTCAACATCTAAGCCATCGGAGCGCGCCGAACCTGACAAGCGCATCCTCTCCGGACCATTCGATATCATTGGCGATGTCCACGGCGCGGCCGATGAACTCGAGGCGTTGCTGACCCTGCTTGGCTACTGCGTGACTTTCGAAGGGACGGGGACAACACGCCGAGCGATCATCACGCTACCATCGGGACGCAAAGCGATCTTTGTCGGCGATCTGGTCGATCGCGGGCCGCGCTCGCCGGACGCGATGCGGATCGTCATGGCAATGGTGGAGGCCGGCCAAGGCTTCGCCGTGGCGGGCAATCACGATGTAAAATTCGTCCGCTGGCTCGAAGGCCGCGCAATAAAACTGACGCATGGTCTCAACAAGACCGCCGAGCAGTTCGCGTCCGAGTCCGATGACTTCAAAGCAAAATGCAAGGCGTTCATCGATCGCTTGCCGGCCTACCTCTGGCTCGATCAAGGACGGTTGGCGGTCGCCCATGCCGGTATCAAAGAAGCCATGCTGGGGCGCGGCACCGGCGAAGTTCTGAAATTCTGCCTGTATGGCGAAACGTCCGGCGAAACCGACGAATTTGGATTGCCGGTCCGGTATCACTGGGCGGCCGAGTATCGCGGGTCGACGGCCATCATTTATGGTCACACGCCGGTGCCGGATGCCGAGTGGATCAACAACACCTTGTGCATCGATACCGGCTGCTGCTTCGGCGGCAAACTGACGGCACTGCGTTGGCCCGAGCGCGAGATTGTCTCCGTACCCGCCATTGCGACCTATGCCGAGCCGGTGCGCCCGTTCGGGCATCCGCCCGCGCGGCCGAATGCGATATCCTCGCAATAAGAGCAAGCCCACCAAGTCGCCCGACTTTTCCAATATCGCGTTTGAATTTGATCCGCTCAAAGAGACTTGATGCGCCGCACCACGTCTTTCGCCTGACGAGGGTCGCGAATACTGGCATAGTTGATTTGCATCTCATGCCTTCACGGGAGGATTGACGATATGACCTCGCGCTTCACATTGCTTGTTTCACTCTCGATCGTTGCGAGCGCGTTCGCAGCGGTTCCCGCGTCTGCCGGTCACCATTGCGTGCGCCTCAGCGCCGGCGCGGTGGGGATCACCAAAGACGTCGCGACGCTGTTGGCCAAGGAAGCTGTGTATCAGTCGATCGTCCTCCAGGGGCGCACGGCGCGTGGCGCCGCCGACGTCAGCTGCAAGTACGTCGGGATTGTCACCGACTGCACGGCGCGCCAGGCGGCGTGCAAGTAGCGCTGCTGAAATAGGGTTTCGCAAGGGTTGACGGCCCGGCACCGTTTGCGCCGGGCCAGACTGCGGTCGGCCAAAATCCGATTGAACAGCACCTGCGGCAATTATTTTGCCGTGGCGGTTGCCCTGGGCCGGGGGTTCAGGTAGAGCCTACCGCTTCCGGGTGTCGGGCGGCGTTTGGGCTCCCCCGGTCGATCTTCCGCAATCGGTCCTGCTGCCGTAGCTCAGTGGTAGAGCACTCCCTTGGTAAGGGAGAGGTCGGTAGTTCAATCCTACTCGGCAGCACCATTGCGCACAGACGATGTCCTGAGGCCCGCCCGCCCAGCCGCATCACGGACTCATCGACGACCGGCGGCGCACACTGCGCTCATCAGGCCGCCGCTCCATCATACGCCGCTTGCAGCGCGGCGATGATGGCCGGCGCATCTTTCACGTAGCAACTGCGGCTTCAATCTGGGTCACGGCGGCATTAGGTGTCGCCTCTGGTCTCGGTGCCTGGCGCTTGGTCGTCCTGTCAATAGTCGCCATGGTGCTAATTCTCGTGGTCGGATCAAAGATCGACCATGCGCTGTACGGAAAGCTTGGCAAAGAAGACGACCAATGAATTATGCGATCACTGCGTGGAAGAGTATTCCGCGCGGCGTTTGGGCACTCGGGCTTGTCAGTATGT
>JANORU010000141.1:0-1617 GCA_031415475.1 Hyphomicrobium sp. | reverse complement strand
TCTTCCTCTACACGCTGCTCGGTTCCGTGCTGATGCTCTTGGCCATCATGGCGATGTATTGGCAGGCGGGGACGACGGACATCCCGACCCTGATGAAGCACGCGTTCCCTGAACAAATGCAATTCTGGCTTTGGCTCGCATTCTTTGCTTCGTTTGCCGTGAAGATGCCGATGTGGCCGGTGCATACTTGGCTGCCGGATGCGCACGTCGAAGCGCCGACGGCCGGCTCGGTCATCCTGGCGGCGATCCTGCTCAAGATGGGCGGCTACGGGTTCCTGAGGTTCTCGCTGCCGATGTTTCCGTTAGCGAGTGCGGAACTCGCGCCGCTGATCTTCACCCTCAGTGTCATCGCCATCATCTACACGTCGCTGGTGGCGCTCGCTCAGGAAGACGTGAAAAAGCTGATTGCCTATTCGTCCGTTGCCCACATGGGCTTTGTCACCATGGGCATCTTCACGTTCACGACCCAGGGCGTCGAAGGCGCGATCTTCCAGATGCTATCGCACGGCATCATCTCGGCCGCGCTGTTCCTGTGCGTCGGTGTCGTCTACGACCGGATGCACACGCGCGAAATCTCCGCCTATGGCGGCTTGGCCGACCGGATGCCGCTCTACGCCGCCTGCTTCATGGTGTTCACCATGGCCAACGTCGGGCTGCCCGGCACCAGCGGATTTGTCGGCGAGTTCCTGACGCTGCTCGGGGCATTCAAAGCCAACACCTGGGTCGCGGTCCTGGCGACGACCGGCGTTGTCCTGTCGGCCGCCTACGCACTCTGGCTCTATCGCCGGATCATCTTTGGGGCGCTCGAAAAGCCGGCGCTGAAAGGTCTGCTCGATCTTTCGCCGCGCGAGATCGCTATTCTCGCTCCGCTCGTGATCCTCACCATTCTGTTCGGCGTCTATCCGGCGCCGATCCTCGATGTTACCGCCAAGTCGGTGCAGAACCTGGTTGCCAATTACGAGACCGCAGTCCGCTCCGCGACTGCGTTCGCGCCTTAAGCGAGGAATGATGATCATGGACAGCCTCGCCGTCTACGCACCCGCACTGCCGGAGATTCTTCTGTCTCTCGGCGCGATGGCGCTTCTCATGCTCGGCGCCTTTCAACTCGAGACCGACCATCGCGGCATCGGCAACGGCTGGCTGGCGATCATCATCCTTATCATAGCGGCCGTGTTCGCTGGTCTACAGGATGCGACGCGCGCGACGCTGTTTGATGGTAGCTTTGTCATCGACGGGTTTTCCAGGTTTTTCAAAGTCCTGATGTTCTTGGGATCGGCCGCCGCTCTGGTGTTGTGTCTAGGCGCGCCGGCGCGAGCCTCGTGGCTACGGTTCGAAGTGCCGGTGCTGGTGCTGCTGGCGGCGACTGGTATGGCGATGATGGTTTCGGCCAACGATCTGATCGCACTCTATCTCGGCCTCGAACTGATGAGCCTTGCGCTCTACGTGCTGGCAGCTATCCGCCGCGACGACGTGCGCTCGAGCGAGGCGGGGCTTAAGTACTTCCTTCTCGGTGCGCTGTCGTCGTGCATGCTGCTGTACGGCGCGTCGATGATTTATGGCTTTGCCGGCACCACATCGTTCGAGACACTCGCGGAGTTCGTGCAGGACGGATCGGCG
>JANORU010000140.1:0-3740 GCA_031415475.1 Hyphomicrobium sp. | reverse complement strand
AGCTTGCTGTAGAAATCAATGAAGCTCTGGGCGAAGAACCCCTGCTTGCGGTCACGGCCGATGACGCTGCCATCCAACGTCATGCCGCCGAGGGCCAACTGGATTGTGCGTGAACTGATGCCGTTCGCCGCCGCTTGTTTTTTGAAGTTCGCCAGCCAGCCGGGAAAGTTCCCTGAGTTCTTGCAATCGCGCGGCTTAGGCGCCGGTGGCAGACCCGACGTTACGACCTTGCGGGGACCCACAGGGGGCGGAGCGGCGGCGTTGGCCGGTGGCACGTCCGGCGTCTCAACGGGTGAAGAAGGCGCCAGCGGCTTATTGGCGACAGGAGCGGGGGCAGCGGGGGCCGTCGTGGGGACCACGTGTTGAATGGCCGGCGGCTTTTTGGCCGGACGATCTGGACGATCCGGTGATGGGCCAAATTCAATGCCCTGCGCCCAAACCGGCCCAGCGGCGCAAACGGCCACGACCGCAGTTAGAACCGCGGCGAGTCCCTGTCGCATATGGCGCATCCTGATCGTCCCCTCCGTTGTCGGGCGAACTTAACAGATGCTCAGGGTTGTGGCGTCGTCAAGTCTATGGAGCAACATTTTCGGGGCATTCAACGGGCTGTCAGCTTGCCTCGCGGGCAGCCTTGATGCCGGCACTGGTTCGCGCCTGATAGCGGCTGGTCAGGCCCTCCCAGGCGATGTCGAGCGAGCCGCCCGTGGCTTTGTGCTGACGATCCCAATTGGTCAGGAGATCGATACAGGCGTGATCGATGTAGTCGAGCTTATCCATATGAACTTTGACATGCGTGTTGGGTTTAAGGGCTTCGAGTTCGGCCGCCAGCAACGGCAGACGGATCAACGTTGCCGAGCCTTCGAGATAAATGTCCGTCCGGTTCTCGGCTGTGTTCTCTTCCCTGCGAATGTCGAGGTGCGAGAACGAATAGAGCAGCTTGGCAAGCGACATTCCAAGGCCGGTCAGGACGCCCGTCAACAAATCGGTCAGAACGATCATGATGATCGTGGCGAAGTAGATGAAAACTTCGCCTTTGCCGTACTTCACCAGCGTCGGCAGAATTTTCGGATACGCCAGCTTGTAGCCAGTGAAAACCAGCACGGCCGCCAACGCCGACAGCGGAATATAGCCCAGCGTCCAGGGCACAACGGCGACAAACAGCAACAGCCAGACGCCGTGCAGGATCGCCGAAGCGCGCGTTTTGGCGCCAGCTTCGACATTGGCCCCCGAGCGCACGATGACGCCGGTCATCGGTAGCGCACCCAGGATGCCGCAAATGGCGTTGCCGATGCCCTGAGCCCGTAGTTCCTGATCGTACTTGGTACGCGGGCCGGAATGCATCTGGTCAACGGCGGTCGCGCACAGCAAGGTCTCGGCGCTGGCGATAAAGGCGACCGAAATGGCGCCGATCAGGATCGCCGGCTCCGTGATCCTCAACAGCGTATCGAGCCCCGGCAACTTCAGTCCGGCGAAAATATTTTGATCGATGTTGACGTATTTGATCTCGTTGTAGCCAAACGCTGCAGCGGCAATCATGGCAACCGTCACGCCGACCAATGGCGCGGGAATGGCCTTTAAACTCTTTGGTGCAAACGACGCCCAGCCAAAGATCGTTGCGATCGTCAGCAGGCCAACCTCGCCGGCGGTAAGGTGAGAATCACCCGCCGAGATCGCCGCCATCAGCGAACCCGGAATGCCCATAAGATTCTGAATGCCGGTGCCGATCGGCTTGAAGTCCAGCATGACGTGGAATTGCGAGACGAAGATCAGCACGCCGATGCCGGCTAGCATGCCGTGGATCACAGCCGGGGAGACGGCGCGGAACCATTGGCCAAGCTTGAAGATACCAGCGACCAGCTGGATGATGCCGGCGAACAGTACGATGACGCCGAGCGCCTCGACGCCATTCTTTTCGACAAGCTGCCAGACGAGGACTGCGAGACCGGCCGCTGGACCGCTAACTTGCAGCGGCGAACCGGCGATGAAACCGACCACGATGCCGCCGACAATGCCGGTAATGAGGCCCGCGGCTGGTTCCATACCTGACGCGATGGCGATGCCCATGCACAGCGGCAGGGCGACCAGGAACACAACGATGGAGGCGAGTAGATCGCTGCCCCAGGTCGAGGCCTGACTGTCATGTCCTCGCGGGCGTCCCGCCGTGCCGTCGTTCGTGGTCGCCATCTCTCTCCGTCGCACCCGGCACCATCTCAGGTGCGTTCCGGTACGCTCCCCACTTTCGAGTTGCTTGCAAAAAAGCCGCCGGGTGTGCGCCCGCAGGCCGGTGTCTGCTGACTAGCACATTGATTGCCAGAGGCAACACGACCCTCCGGCCGCACCCTTGGCCTGCCCCCGGCACGTCGTGGCGCGATACCCCCGTCGGGGGGATTAGACGCTAGCGGTCACGGGAACTACCGGGCTTAGACGACCCGCCCGACATGCCAGCCATTTTGGATTGCGCGTCCATCCACGACGTCAGAGCCTGCTGCCAGCTCTTCTGCCACATCTCGGCGGCCTGCATCCAGAACTGCAGCGGCGCCATTGGCGAACCACCCATAGCGCCCATATCGAAATTCGGGAACGGCGGCATGCCACTCGGCGATCCGATGCCCATCATGCCGGGCATTTCCGGCATCTTAAACGATGCCGTCGGCGACTTCATCTGCCGCTCCCAGGCGTCCATCACCTGATCCATCATCTGCATCTGCATCTTGGTGCCTTGCTGCATCTGCTGGCGGGTCATGTCGACGAATTCGCTGGGCCAGCCCATCGCCTTGGCGGCATCGCCCATTTTGTCGAACACATCGGTGCCGTTGCGTTCGGCTATATCGGCCATTTCGCTGCGCCAGCCCGAGAGCGCTTCGAAGGCGGCGGTAAAGGCCTTCTTGGCGTCCTCGCTCATGCCAGCGGCGTCAAACGGTTTGCGGCTTGCGGCCATGGATATTCTCCCTGTCAACCGAGCATTCAGTCCACTATTGTTCGCACAGCCAAGAACGCCGTGCCACCGCTATTGCCGCGCGCGGCCGCACAAGGTGTCCTTTTCGGGCTTCTTCCGGCGATCTGGGCGCCCGGGCGGTGGTGCCGCACCCTGTCCCCTCGCTTTGCCACCTTTTGCGGGGCGAAAGGCGATGATAGTACCCGCCCTATGACCGACACCTCGCTGATCCGCAATTTCTCCATCATCGCCCACATCGACCACGGCAAGTCGACCCTGTCGGACCGGCTAATCCAGCTGTGTGGCAACGTCTCGGACAGGGAGATGAAGGCCCAGATCCTCGACTCGATGGACATCGAGCGCGAGCGCGGCATCACCATCAAGGCGCAAACCGTGCGCCTCGACTACCGCTACAAGGACGGCAAGACCTATCAGTTGAACCTGATGGACACGCCCGGCCACGTCGACTTCGCCTATGAGGTGTCGCGATCGCTGGCCGCCTGCGAGGGCGCCATCCTGGTGGTTGACGCCAGCCAGGGCGTCGAGGCCCAGACGCTCGCCAACGTCTATCAGGCGCTCGACAACAATCTCGAGATCCTGCCCGTCTTGAACAAAATCGACCTGCCGTCGGCCGATACCGACCGCGTCAAGCAGCAGATCGAAGACGTGATCGGCATCGATGCGTCCGAAGCCGTCGGCGTGTCCGCCAAGACGGGGCTCAATGTCGCCGCCGTACTCGAAGCGATTGTCGAACGCCTGCCGCCACCCAAGGGCGATGCCAACAAGCCGTTGAAGGCCATGCTGG
>JANORU010000139.1:0-2718 GCA_031415475.1 Hyphomicrobium sp. | reverse complement strand
GGCAAATTGTCGCAGGACGCGATGGACCGGTCGGTCGCGGCGCTTGCCATCTGCGCTCCTACACGGTGTCGTCGGAAATCCTCGGCATCCCCGAGAAAACCGATCCGCTGACGACCGATGGCAAACCGGCGCTCGTCAAGGCCTTCCAGGACGCGACAGCCGCCGTTGATAGTTCGGGCCTGTGCGTGTTCACAACGTTTGCCTGGACCTTGAACGACATCGCCCCACAGGTCGATGCCGCCTGCGACGGCGCCAACTGGACGCCGGAATACATGATGGAAGTCGGCGAGCGCATCTGGAACATGGAGCGCGTGTTCAACAACAAGGCCGGCTTCACCGCCAAGGACGACAACCTGCCGCCGCGTCTCGTCAACGAAGCCGCCCAGACCGGCCCCGCCAAGGGTCTCGTCAACGGCCTCGCCAAGATGCTGCCCGAGTACTACCAGCTGCGCGGCTGGACACAGGACGGCGTGCCAACCAACGAAACGCTGTCGCGCCTCGCGGTCTAGACCGTCGCTGTCTCCGCATCCGGCTTTCGGCCGGGGCGGACGACGCGCTCAGTCACGACGTGAGAGGCGGCCGCCTGCGCCCAAACGCGGTTGCCACCTTTCACGCAAGCCCTCTCCCTGTTTCTGGGGAGCGAATGGGGAGAGGGACCCAACAAGGCGGAGTCGACACTCATGAACTACGTAATTCTCGGCGCGGGTCCTGCTGGTGTCACCGCCGCAGAAACCATCCGGCAGGTCGACAAAGCCGGCAAGATCACCATGATCGGCGGCGAGCCCGAACCGCCGTATTCGCGCATGGCAATTCCCTACCTGCTCCACGGCAACATCGCCGAGGGTGGCACCTATATCCGGCAAACCGCTGGCCACTACGACACCCATGGAATCACCTACGTCACCGGCCGCGCCGGCGGCATCGATACCGAGAAGCGCCAGCTGTTCATGTCGGGCGCCGATCCGATCCCCTATGACCGCCTGCTGATCGCCACCGGTGCCTCACCGATCATTCCGCGCCTGCCGGGCTCGAACCTTGATGGCGTCGTCAACTGCTGGACGCTGGCGGATGCCCGCGAAATCCTGAAACGCGCCGACAAGGGCGCGCCGGTCGTGCTGGTCGGCGCCGGATTTATCGGCTCGATCGTACTTGAAGCGCTCTATCAGCGCGGCTGCGACTTGACCGTCATCGAACTCGCCCCGCGCATGGTCGCGCGCATGATGGACGAAACGGCCGGCGGCATGCTCGGCCGCTGGTGCGAGGCCAAAGGCGCCAAAGTCTTCACCAACACCAAGGTCAATTCGATCAGCGGCGCCAGCGACAGTGCGCCAGCGAAATTGTCGGTCGCCTTGTCGAACGGACATACGATCCCAGCCGCACTTGTTGTGCTCGCCGTCGGCGTTAAATCGAATACCGGGTTCCTCGTCGGCTCGAATGTCGGCGTCAACTGGGGCATCAAGGTCAACGAATTCATGGAGACGTCGGCGCCCGGCGTCTATGCCGCCGGCGACTGCTGCGAAGCGGTCGACATCTCGACCGGCAAGCCCGATATGCTCGCCATTCAGCCTGTGGCGGTCGAGCACGGCCGGTTCGCCGGCCTCAACATGGCGGGTCGCAAGACGCCGCATCGCGGCTCACTTAACATGAACGTGCTCGACACGATGGGCCTCATCTCATCGTCGTTCGGGCTCTGGCAGGGCAAGGAGGGCGGCGAGACCGCCTCGCTCACCAATCACGATAAGTACCAGTATTTGAAATTGAACTTCGAGGGCGACCGCTTGGTCGGCGCCCAGTGCGTCGGCATGACCGAAAACGTCGGCATGCTGCGCGGCCTCATTCAGACCGGCTTCCGGCTCGGCATCTGGAAGGATCGGCTGATGAAGTCACCCGAACGGCTGCGCGACGCCTACGTCGCCGTCGCCCAAAGTGGTCCGCTGGTCGGGCCCGCCGGCCCGCACGTCAAACCGCCGGTTGCCAAGGCGGCCGCTTGAGGCCATATCCCGCCGGACTGGTTGCTAACCCGGCCAACCCGGCGCGAGGATTGACGGCATGAATGTCACGTTGAAGCTTTATGCCTCGCTTGGCGGCTATCTGCCCGCGCACGCCGAGCGCAACATGGCCGGCGTCGACGTCACCGACGGCACCACCATCCGCCAGCTCCTTGACGCCCACAACGTGCCGCCGGAAGCCTGCCACCTCGTGCTCCTCAATGGCGTATTTCAAGCGCCCGCTGTTCGCACCAGTGTCGAACTCAAGCCTGGAGACGCCGTGGCCGTCTGGCCGCCGGTCGCCGGCGGATGAGCACTCCGGCGCGTCCGGTCGCACTCGTCCTCGAAAAAATCATGTCGGCATCGCCGGACGAGTTCCATCGCAGCATCGCCGTACTCGACGCGTCGCGCTCGCCCGCCCTGTCACATCGCCTCGCCTGCGGAGCAGGCTTCGTCACCATCACCTATGCAGCGCTTCCGTCCGTCCGCCTCGGCACGCTCCTCGAGTTGCCGCGTGCGAAGATCACGCTAACCTTTGAGAAGGCCACAGAACAGGAGCGCGCGCAGTTCATGCCCCGTTTCGATCTCGCGTTTCGGAGGGGCGGGGGTTGACGGCGCCTCACCCCTTCTCCGGCGGCGGCGGGAAGTTTTTCATGTTCTCCATGATCTCGTCCGCCGTCATGTCGCGCTGATGGGTGGCAATCGACCAGCTATGGCCGAACGGGTCGGC
>JANORU010000138.1:0-1701 GCA_031415475.1 Hyphomicrobium sp. | reverse complement strand
CCAGAATATCGAGCGCGTTCGGTAAAAGGCCGGCGTTGGTGCCTTCGAGGATGACGTCGCCGCCGGTCGCCGCCACCACCATCGCGAACGTGCCGGTTTCGATGCGATCGGGCAGAACGGTGTGGATCGCGCCGTCGAGACGGTCACGGCCCTGGATGCGCAGCGTCGACGTGCCGATGCCGTCAATCAACACGCCCATTTTGACAAGCAGATGGGCGACGTCACCGACTTCCGGTTCGCGGGCCGCGTTCTCAATCACGGTCTCGCCTTTGGCGAGTGCGGCCGCCAGCAGCACTTGATGGGTGGCGCCGACCGAAACCTTCGGGAAACTGATGCGGGCGCCATGCAGACCCTTCGGCGCCTTGGCGAGAACATAGCCGCCATCAATCTCGATTTCGGCGCCGAGCTGCTTCAAGCCCTGCAAATGAAGATCGACCGGCCGGGTGCCGATGGCGCAGCCGCCGGGCAGCGAAACCTTGGCTTCACGCATGCGTGCAATCAGCGGCCCCAGCACCCAGAAGCTGGCGCGCATCCGCGAGACCATTTCATAGGGCGCAGTGGTATCGACGATATCGCGGGCTGTGAGATGGAACGTCTCGCCCTGCATGTTGGGCGAGGTGCGCTTGCCGTCGACCGCGAGATCGACGCCGTGATTGCGCAGGATGCGGGCGAGAAGATTGACGTCGGCGAGGTTCGGCACGTTCTTCAGCGTGATGCGGTCGGCCGTCAGCATGCTGGCGATCATCAGCGGCAGCGCGGCGTTCTTGGCACCCGAAATCGGGATCGTGCCTTTGAGCGGCCCGCCGCCGGTGATCTTGATGCGATCCATAAAGTATCCGCCGCGTGAGATGAGATGGCTTCGAGCTGAAGCCGCGCGCCGCACCTGATTCGGCGGCCGGTTGCGGCATGATTAGGCTGAGATCGGCTGGACCGGCAAGGGGCAGAGGCCAACCGGCCGCTGTTTCACATGGCGATCGAGTTAATCCGTATCTTTGCGAACGGCTTTTGCCACGCTAGGCCCCGCGGCCGCCTCGTCGCCGGTGGTGGCACCAGAATTGGCCTTGCGCCGCTTGAGGTTCGCCCGCAAGGCGGCGGCCGAGCGCTCCTCCCGCTGCTGTTGCTTTGCAGGCTTGGCCGATCGATCGGGGTGTTCAGGGTCTCGAGGGCTCACGGTTGGGTCGCGCCCCGATGTTGGCGTTTCAGTCCTGCACGCCGGCCGTCGCGTCCGACCTGTTGAGGACCAGGGTAAGGCCAATCAGCGTGGTGTTGTGGAACTGAATTTCGACGATTTGCTTGGTGTCCTTGACCATCAGATCCATATTGGCATCGAGATCGGGACCTTTGACGAAGACCTTCAAACCGCGCGGCGTGACTTCGCCGTTCAACTCACCCGACATGTTGTAGATGGTTTCGTTCCAGGTGCCAGTCAGGACGCCGTCCTTTTCAGCAAGCTCGCTTTTGACTTCGATCTTGCCGCTGGCCGAAGCGCAGCGAATGGTTTGTTTGACGTCCGAGTTGCTACCCTCGACAAAGTAAGTGGCGCGGCAGACAACGGTTTCCGTCTTGCCATCCTTGAAGCCGAGACGGCCTTCGCCAGTCCAACGGCCGGCGAGCTGGCCGAGCGGCTCGCCCTTGGGGTCTGCGGCAACCGGTGCCAACGAGCCCGAAGCGGCGCAAAACAAAACAATGGCGGCAAGTTTG
>JANORU010000137.1:0-3079 GCA_031415475.1 Hyphomicrobium sp. | reverse complement strand
ATATGATCGATGCCGGATTGACCGGGGTCGAGTTCGTCGTCGCCAATACCGACGCGCAGGCCCTTGCGGCCTCACACGCCGAGCATCGGCTGCAACTGGGCGCCACTCTGACCGAGGGCCTTGGGGCAGGATCGAAGCCGGAAATCGGCCAGGCGGCCGCCGAAGAAGCCTACGAGGATATTCGCCAGCAGATCGCCGGCAGCCATATGGTGTTCATCGCCGCCGGCATGGGTGGCGGCACTGGCACGGGTGCTGCGGCTGTTATTGCGCGCGCGGCCAAAGAACTTGGCATTCTGGTGGTTGGCGTGGTCACCAAGCCGTTCCAGTTCGAAGGCGTTCGGCGCCAGCGGATTGCCGAACTCGGCATCACTGAACTTAAAAAGTTCGTCGATACCCTGATCGTTATCCCCAATCAGAACCTGTTTCGCATTGCCAGCGATCGCACAACGTTTGCGGAAGCCTTCGTGCTCGCAGATCAGGTGCTGTATTCGGGTGTTGCCTGCATCGTCGATCTGATCATCAAGGAAGGCCTGATCAATCTCGACTTCGCCGACGTGCGCACGGTCATGAGCGGCATGGGTACGGCCATGATGGGCACCGGCGAAGCGTCCGGCGAAAGCCGCGCCATTCTCGCCGCCGAAGAAGCGATTTCGAACCCATTGCTCGATGATGTTTCGCTGGCCGGCGCCAGGGGCCTGCTGCTGTCGATTACCGGCGGCACAAACCTCACGCTCTATGAAGTCGACGAAGCTGCCAGCCGGGTTCGCCAGGAAGTCGATCCGGAAGCCAATATTATCGTCGGCGCAACGTTCGACGAAACGCTCGGTGATCGCGTCCGCGTGTCGATCGTCGCATCCGGCATGGCGCGGATGGGCGAGCAGCCTGCCGTCCAGCCGGCCTATCAGATGAGCAGCGCGCCAACCGCGCCGTTCGGTCAGCCGTCGCCGCTTGCCCCGTATCCGGCCAGCTACGCGACGCCACCTCCGCAACATGTCCAGCGGGCTGCGGACGGACCGGCGCCGTACTACCCGGCGCCAGGGCATTTTGCTGAAACAGCGCCCCTCACACATGCCGACTACTCGGCCACCGCACCACCGCCGCTGCCGCCTGCCGGCAGCTGGCACGGCCAAACCGGCGTCGAATTTGCTGATACAAGGCCGGCTGACTATGCGGCCGGCTATCAGATGTCCGACGCGGGCCAGGGATATGAGACCCAGCCGGCGCCAGAGCGGTTTGCTCCGGCTCCGCCGGCAGAGGTTCGCCGTGGTCCGCGCCGGATACCCGATGTGCAGGAGTTTCCAGCCGTCGGCCAGCGCGACTACTATGCGAAAAATCCTGGTCAGCGGCCCGCAAGCCAAAGTACGTCGCCGGCCCGCAAACCGAGCCTGTTCGAGCGGCTGACCGGGCGGGGCAAAGGGGGCAGTGATTCGCCGGAAAAGTCCGCCGCTGGCGATAATTCGGCCGCCGCCGGTGGCTCTGCAAGTCGTTCTGCGGCGAATACCGACCCGCGCGGCGACGAATTTGCCTGGCGCGCCACCGACTCCAACCAAGTGTCAGAAAAGCAGGAATTACCGGTGTTTTTCAACAAAAGCAGGCGCTGAGACCGGGGATTTTTTTCCCTCGAGTCTAACCCTGTTTTGCCCCCCGGCGATGACGTAACACAATGTAAGAAAGCGTGATTTGGTTCTCGATGGGACGGCGTTTATCGTCCGGTTAACAGTGACAGTGCACGCATTGATCCTGTTCGACGGTGATTGGAGGTCCAAGGGGGACTTTAATCACCGAGCAGCCCCGAAGGCGAAAGCCGATTTAAGGGCCGCGTGCCGAAGCCGGCATCGATCAGAGGTCCCCGGCCGCCGGTGTCGGCGCAGCCAACGGGTAGCGGCTCAGTCATGGGGGTGTCCTCGGGGTCCGAAGGGTTCGGACCGACAGGACCAAATCGAGGGACGGCGCGGAATGTCGAATCGATTTATTGGCGCGCGGCAGACGACGATTGCCCGTGAAGTCGAACTCACCGGCATCGGGGTCCACAGCGGCGCTCCTGTTTCGGTCATCCTTCATCCAGCCAGCGCTGATACTGGCATCTCGTTTCTCGTCACCAAGCGCGGCCGCCCGGTTGCTGAAATTCCCGCCCACGTCGCCAACGTCAAAAATCTCACCCTGTGCACGGTCATCGGCGACGACGCTGGCGTCACCGTCTCCACCATCGAGCATTTGATGGCCGCCCTCAGGGGCCTGTCGGTCGACAACTGTGTCGTCGAGATCGACAGCAAAGAAGTTCCGATCATGGACGGCAGTTCGGCCGTTTTCGTCGAAGCGATCGACGAAGTCGGCCTTCGCGAACTGCCGGCGCCGCGCCGCTTCCTTAAGGTCCTGAAGCCAATCCGGGTCGAAGAAGGTGGTTGTTGGGGTGAGATTACCCCGCATTCGGGCTTCCACCTCGACGTTGAAATCGATTTCGAAACCCCCGTCATTGGCCGCCAACGGCTCGCCTTTGAAATGAGCCCCGGCATCTTCCGCAATGAAGTGGCCCGCGCCCGCACCTTCGGCTTCATGTCCGATGTCGAGCGGCTCTGGAAAGCGGGACTGGCGCTCGGCGCCAACCTCACCAATACCGTGGCGATCGGCGAAGGCCGCATCATGAACCGCGAAGGGCTGCGCGATCCGCTAGAATTCGTCCGCCATAAGATGCTCGACGCCGTTGGCGATCTGAGCTTGGCCGGATATCCCATCCTCGGCGCGTTCCGCTCGGTCCGCGGCGGCCATAAGCTCAATGCCCTGGTTCTTCAGAAACTGCTGGCCGAAACCTCCGCCTGGACCATCGTTCAGGCCCCGCGCGTCCGCGAAGTCATGTCCCGTTCGTTCAGCATGCCGCAGACGGCCCTGGCCGCCGGCGACTAAGGCGGCTTCTGCTCAACTTTCCGTTGCACGCCGAATCGTGGCGGGGTGCGGCGTCTCCACCTCACTTGCGACGAACTTCGGCCGATTTCACAACATTGCCCTGTTTGCCATCTAGAATATCGAGATCGTCCTCAGTGACGATGCCCTGCGCCAATCCGGTCGCAACCGAAAACGTTTG
>JANORU010000136.1:0-1689 GCA_031415475.1 Hyphomicrobium sp. | reverse complement strand
TCAATCGTTACGGGTCGTCGGCCGGGTTATCAGCTGGCGACTTTGCTTTTGCGGCTGTCGTCGTTTTCTGGCTGGTTTTCTGGCTGGCTTTCTCGCCGGCCTTTTGCCCCGCCGCACCGGCCACGGCCGGCTTTTTGGACTTCACCGATTTTGGCCCGCCATCGGCCGCCAGCACGTCGCGGCACTCCGGCGGCAGATCAGCCAATACGATCGGCGGCTTGGGCTTCACCGGCGCCACGGGAACAGTTGGCTTTGGTGGCGGTGGCGCCGTCAGCCGCTTGAACCAGTCGTCCAACTCCTTGCCGCAGCCATCCTCACCCGGAATTGGTCCCTGCGGCTTGCACGTTTGCGAGCCGGACGGACAGCCGATGCGAACGTGGAAATGGTAGAAGTGACCCCAGTATGGACGCACTTTAGCAAGCCAGTGCTTATCGCTCGCACTGCGATTTGCGCCGGTGGCTTCGCACAGCGCTTTCTTGATGGCCGGGTGGACCAGCACGCGCTCGACGTCCGGGTACGATGCCGCGCGCTTAATGATTTTGACCTGGCCTTCGCCCCAAACCTTGGCGTTGACCGACAGGCTGTCGGACGACAGCATCGATGTCGCCGCCAAATTCTCCCGCTCGGTGCGCGTGAGTTTGCGCTTCGGCATCGGCGTGAACCAGATATCGGCATCGAGACCGAGCTGATGGCTGGCGTGACCTGTGAGCATAGGCCCGCCGCGCGGCTGAGAGATATCGCCGATGAGCAGCCCCGGCCACGCATCATCCTTCTGCACTTCACCGGCAAACTTTTCGAGTAGCGAAATCAGCCGCGGATGTCCCCAGTTGCGATTGCGCGACAGCCGCATGGCCTGCCAAGCGGATCCATCGATCGCGAGCTGCGTGCCGCCGGCTAGGCAGCCGCGCGAGTAGGCGCCGATGGCGCGAGCCGCAATCGGCGCCGGAGATTTAAGACCACCGAACAACTTCTTGGCCGGTGTCGTTTCTATTTCCGGCAACGCAACCTTTGGCGTGCCTGCAGCTTTCGGATCGGCGGGTGCGTCCTGTACGGCACTCTCTTTGACCAAGCTCTCTGATGGTTTCGGCTCACCGCCCGGCGCTTCGCCGGCCGTCGGTTGGACGGACGGCTCGATTTTTTCGACGACTGCAGGTTTCACCGCCGCAGGATCGGCCACGGCAGCTGTCGCAGGAGCCGCAACCGGGGGCGCGCTTTGGCTCCGCTCTTTAGCGGCTGCCGCTGCCTTGGCGGCCTGCTCGTGCCACGGCAAAATCTCGCCGTCGACGGCCCAGGTCGAAACCGTTGCCGTGGCTGACGCGAGAACGGCAGCAATGATGACGGGCGATGCGGACAGTCGCATGAAACGGTTTCCCATTGGTCCGACGTAGCATATGACTGGCGGACAGGGCAAAATTACGACCCGTACGGGTGCTGCCTCGCAGTCGAATTGAGCGCCCAATCGACTGAAATTCCACCTAAAAGACTAACAGCCGAATGTCTGAGCATCTGATCGACGGGCCGGCCGCAGCGCCGGTTCACCTGCTGCTGGCCCACGGCGCAGGCTCGCCCATGACCAGCGCGTTTCTAACCGAAATGTCGGCGCTGTTGGCGGCGCGGGGTCTGTGCTGCCATCGCTTTGAATTCCAATACATGCAGGACGCCCGCCAATGCGGCCGGCGAAAGCCGCCG
>JANORU010000135.1:0-4563 GCA_031415475.1 Hyphomicrobium sp. | reverse complement strand
ATACGGCAAATCCCTCGTCGGCAAGCCTGACACCGAGTGGCTGGCGGAGGTCCGCGCGTTCACCATCGACCGCATGATGGACATGATCCGCGACGACCTCGCGGCCCTGAACATCAAGCACGAGGTCTTCGTTTCGGAAGCATCTCTGACGCGCGGCACGACCGACAAGGTGGCGGCTGCCATCGCGGCTCTCGAACAGAAGGGTTTGATCTATCAGGGCCGGCTTGAAAAGCCGAAGGGCCACGAAGACGGCGAATGGGAAGACCGCGAGCAGACGCTGTTCCGCTCGACCGAGTTCGGCGACGAGGCCGATCGTGCGCTGCAGAAGTCGGACGGCAGCTACACTTACTTCGCCGGCGACATCGCCTATCACTACGACAAGCTGCAGCGCGGCTTCGAGCGGCTGATCAACGTCTTCGGTGCCGATCACATCGGCTACATCCCGCGCATGCTGTTTGCGGTCGCCGCCTTCACCGGCGGCAAGGCCGATGTCAAGAACTGGCGCGTCGGCGGCGGCGAGACCGAGTTCGATATCCGGGTCGTGCAACTCGTCAAGCTGTTCAAGGGCGGCGAGCCGTTCAAAATGTCGAAGCGAGCGGGCACGTTCGTGACGCTGCGCGATGTGGTCGACGAGGTCGGCCGCGATCCGGTGCGGTTCATGATGCTCTACCGCAAGGAACTCGAGCCGCTCGACTTCGATTTCGCCAAGGTCACCGAGCAGTCGAAGGACAATCCGGTGTTCTATGTCCAGTACGCCCACGCCCGCGCGTCGAGTGTGTTCCGCAATGCGGCCGAGCAGATCCCGGGTCTCGATCTGTCACCAAAGTCGCTGGCTGGCGCCAAGCTCGACCTGATCGGCGATCCGGCCGAGGTCGATCTGCTGCGCAAGTTGGCCCTGTTTCCGCGCCTCATCGGCAACGCGGCGGTGGCCACGGAACCGCACCGGCTCGCCTTCTATCTCTATGATTTGGCTTCCGCTTTTCATGGACTGTGGACCAAAGGCAACGATTTGCCACAATTGCGATTTATCCACTCAGATAATCGGGAGTTGACGGTGGCGCGGTGCGCGTTGGTGGGAGCGACGCGAGAGGTGATATCCTCAGGTCTTGGTGTTCTCGGAGTCGAGGCGCCGCTCGCCATGCGATAGACTCATGATTCGATTGAGGTCGTCCTCGCCAAATCAGAGTTAGGGAACACGCGCATGTCACGGCCTGACGGTCAAAACCCGCAGCATGGCAATCGGCCCGCGCCGAGCGGTGTCGCCGGACAAGATCCGCAAACTTGGGGCTATGCCCAACAGCCCGCGCGTCCGCAGGCCCAACAGCCGGCGCCGCAGCAGGGCCATTACGACCAGCACGCCGATCCGTACGGTCAACAGGGCCAAGGGTACTATTACGCGCCGCAGCCGCAGCAACCTGCCGCCCGCGCGCCGCAACAGGCGCAGCCGGCCTATGCTCCGCAATTCGATCCCTATCAGCGCGCCGCCGCTCCGGCGCCGCAGCAGGCTGCCTATGGCCAGCAGCAGAACTATGCGCCGCAACAGGCGCCGCAAGCCGCGCCAACGTATGCGCCGGCTCCAGCGCAATCCTATGCGCCGGCCAACGCCCAACCGGCTCAACCCGCGTTGCGCGGCGCGACCTACGATCAGTGGGCGCGGGCGGAGACGCAGCACGATCCGCGGCAGCAGCAGGCCGATCCGCGTTCTTATGATCTGGCGAGCTACATGCCGCCGGCCAACCGCCCGCAGACCGACTACACAGCCCCGCAGGCCGCCAACAGCGGCTATTCCGATTGGGGTCATGCCAATTCGGGTTATGCGCAGCAGCCGCAGGATGCCGCCCACGCGCAGGGCTACGACCATTCGCAGCAGTATGCCGAGGGCGATGGTTACGCCGAGGACGATGCGGGCGGCGAGTACGAACAGGCTCCGCGCCGTAGCAAGATGATGCTGCTGGCGGCAACGCTCGTCGGCGCCATCGTGATCGGCGGCGGGTTGACCTACGGTTACCAGGCGTTGACCGGCGGCAGTGATGGTCCGACACCGGTGATCAAGAGCGCCACCGGCCCAACCAAGGTGAAGCCGTCCGATCCCGGCGGCAAGCAATTTGCGCATTCCGACAGCAAGCTGCTCGGCCGTCTGGGTGATGGCGGCTCGAGTGCCGACACCGACACGTCGGGTGCCAAGAAAGTTTCGACCCTCGTCGTCGGCCGCGACGGCACCATTCAACCGCCGTCCGCTCCAGCCGTCAGCGTTCCCGTTCCCGGCATGACCATTGTCGACATCACGGGTGCTCCGTCGGCTGATACGGCAGCGCCGCAAAAAGCCGACGCGCAATCCGCTCCGCCGGCTAGCTCTCCGTCCGCCGATGCCGCCGCAAAACTGGCGAGCGGTCCGCTGATCGTCGCGCCGCCGCAAAAGCCGATCGTTGTCGCCAAGGCGGAACCAACTCCGCCGCCAACGACGACCCAGGCCTTGGCCGACACGGCTGCTGGCGATGCGGCACCCGTCAAGCCAACCAAGATCACCAAGGCTGCGCCGGTCGAAGCCGCAGTTGATCTCGCCCCCGAAAAGCCGGCCAAGGCTCAGACGGCGGCGCTCGATACGACTGCCAAGCCTGCCAAAGTCAAAGGCCCGGCACCGACCGGAGCAGGCTATGTGGCTGTGCTCGCGTCAGTACCGGCGTCCAAGAGCAGCCGTCTCGACGCACTCCAGCAGTTTGCCGACATGCAGCAGCGGTACAGCGCCGCTTTGCAAAGCAAGACGCCCGACGTGCAGGAAGCCAATCTCGGCGAAAAGGGCACCTACCACCGCCTGATCGTCGGCCCACCGGGTTCGCGCGAGTCGGCAAGCGGTCTGTGCAGTCAGCTCAAGACGCAAGGTTATGGCGATTGCTGGGTGATGGCGTACTGAGCCGGGCTATAAGATTATCGAAGGGCCGCGGGTCATGCCGCGGCCTTTTTTGCTTCAATAGCCAGGGTGCGTTTGCAGTCAATTGAATCTTGGACGGACCCAAGCTCCTTGTTTCTCCGTGCTTCTTATCGGAAAACCGCTTCGCACTTTTCCGGAAGCACACTTAGACGAGACATCACGCGACCCATGCGCAGCGCTCTCATCACCGGACTAGCTGGCACGCACCTGACGGATGCTGAACGCATATTTCTGCGCGATATGCGTCCGCTCGGGATTATCCTGTTTGCCCGCAACTGCCTGGCGCTCGACGATATCAAACTCCTCGTCACTGAGGCCAAGTCGGCGATCGGCAGCGACGATGTTCTGGTGCTGATCGACCAGGAAGGCGGACGCGTGCAGCGGCTCCGCCCGCCGCTCGGCCGCGCGCTGCCGCCGGCTGCCGCCTATGCGCGGCTCTATCAAAGCGATGCCGGCGCAGCTAAGGCGCATGCCCGGTCGGCCGCGCATCTCGTGGCCCGTGATCTCAGAGACCTCGGCATCAATACCAACTGTGCGCCGGTCCTCGATGTGCCGGTGCCGGGGGCGCACGACATCATCGGCGATCGCGCCTATGGCACGACACCGGACGATGTCGCCGATCTGGCCGGCGCCGTCGCGGACGGCCTGCTCGCCGGTGGCGTGTTGCCGGTGATCAAGCACATTCCCGGCCATGGCCGCGCGACCGCCGACAGCCACCTCGACTTGCCGGTGGTGACAACATCGCGCGCCGAACTTTCAAGAACCGACTTCGCCGCCTTCAAGCCGCTCGCATCGATGCCAACCGCCATGACGGCGCATGTGGTGTTCAAGACCATCGATCCTGACCAACCGGCCAGTACGTCGGCCATCGTCACGGCCGACGTCATCCGCCGCGAGATTGGTTTCGACGGGCTGTTGATGAGCGATGATCTCAGCATGAAGGCACTCACCGGTTCGATCCGGGAGCGCGCCGAGGCGGTCATCGCTGCCGGATCGGATGTGGCGCTGCACTGCAACGGGGAGTTCGCCGAGATGCAGGACGCAGCGGCCGGCGTGCCAGTGCTGGCTGGCTTGGCCTTGCGGCGCGCCGAATCGGCTCTCGCTTTACTAAAACGGCAAGAACCCCTTGAAATTGCGGCCGCCGAGCTCTCACTCGCCGAGGTGATTTCGCTGCACTCCCGGGCTTCTGAATCAGTGTAGGGTCGGGGCTTGACGGGCAATCTTGGGCCCCACGGAGCGGCATGAACGAGGCGACATCAGACCCTGAATTCTCGGTCGAGGCGTGGCAGGCCCCGAGCGGGGAAGATGCGCCGGCCGCGTCCGAAGCGCTGATTGTCGACGTCGCCGGCTTTGAAGGTCCACTCGATCTGCTGCTGGCGCTCGCCCGGACGCAAAAGGTCGATATCGCCAAGATCTCCATTCTGGCGCTGGTCGAGCAGTACCTCGTCTACATCCATGAAGCGCAGCGCCTGAAGCTCGAGCTCGCGGCCGACTATCTGGTCATGGCCGCCTGGCTCGCCTACCTCAAATCGCGTCTCATTCTGCCCAAAGAAAAAGACCCCGATCAGACGATCTCCGCCGAGGATATGGCGCAGCGCTTGGCGTTCCGGCTGGCGCGGCTCGACGCCATGCGC
>JANORU010000134.1:0-4765 GCA_031415475.1 Hyphomicrobium sp. | reverse complement strand
CGAGCACGCGCGTGACGAACGTTCCCATTTCGTCGGTGGATTTCGTCGCGCCACCCTGCTGATCGCCGGGCAAACCTGGAATTTCGCCGCCACTCTGCTGGCGCGGCGCTTGCTGTTCATTGCGCGGCATCTGCGGCATCTGCGGGAAGTTCGCGCCACCGCCACCGCCGCCGGTCAGAATGTCGAGCGGATTGATACCGAACAGCAGCATGATGGCGCCGATGATCAGCAACGACGTCAGGCTCATGCCGCCGCCACCGCCAATCGGGATTTGAAAGCCGCCGCCTGGGCCACGTTGACCGCGCCGATCCTCGACGTTGGAACTTTCCCGATCTTTTTCGTCGTAGCGCATTCGAGGCCCTCAGGTTGGCGCGGCAGTGGCGCGCAGAATGAACTTGGATACTTGGTACTTGCCGGGCGCGGCGCTGTAAACCTTGTCGCGAGGGGAAGACTTGCGCGCAAGGATCGGGGGCTGGTGCGCCGGTTCAGCTTGTGCGTTCGCACGTCTGGCAGCAGTTCTGGCGCCACCGCGGACGGTCCTGTCGCCAGCAAACCGCTCGGCCGCATCGCCCTGCCGGCCGCTTCTGCTCATCTCTCTGATATTGATGTCATTTTTAGGCCCCAGTTGGCGCGGAGGTTGGCGCGAGGCCGGGGCTCCTTCGCCCCAGGTTTTGCGTAAGGAGTTGCCTATGGATGTCTCGCCCGCCGGCCGGTCCCGCGATGACGCCTCAGTGGCGTCCATCAAGCCGGTGGCTCTCGCCCGCGCGGCCGCACCGAAGGCCGCAGCGCGCGCGCCCATGAGTGGCATGCTCAAGCCGCTCAGCGGTTTGTTCGTCGTGCGGCCGTTCCCTGGTCCTTTGAAGCGGCCGGCGGCCGGCGCGGCCTCGCCGCCTCGTTAACACTTTAGTAACCCTCGAAGCACCACCCTCCCCTCTGTGCTGGCCACCGCTCTGGATCGGGGCCGCAGCGAGGGGAAAGCCGTGGACGACAGAAGCGCTGTACCGCGCCTGACATCGACCTTGAACGAGGTCGACAACGACACCGGCCGCGTCGCGTTCTGCGGTCCCTACGTGCTGTCGGCGATCACCGGTCATCCGATCTCATCGGTCGAAGACGTGATCCGCGCCTATCGCGCGCTGCCGTCCGATTTGAAGCATGTGGTGCGCGGCACCTATGCCGACGAGGTCGAACAGGCATTGGCCGTGTTCGGCTATCGCATGACGCTCAAACAAAGCTTCATGCATCTCGAGCGCAAAAAGCGGCCGAGCGTGTGGACGTGGATGCAGAAGCCGCGCAACGCCTGGGCGCACTACATCCTGGCCATTCACAAAGGCAAGGAAGGCCACTGGATCCTGATCAAGGGCGTCAAGATGTGCGACACCTTCACGGAAGGCCAGTGGAAGTTCGTCGTCGACGGCCCGCACCGCGGCTGCCGGATCATGGAAATTTTCGAGGTCAAACGCGCCATTGATGCGTGATCTGCAAGGCGTCGTAAGCTGTAGGTTGGGCTGAACCAATTTGTGAAGCCCAACAACTTGTGTCGCAAAAAGTTGTCGGGCTTCGCAAGTGGGCTCAGCGCCGACCTACGGTTCTGAGAGTTATTGGCGATCGCCATGTGTTGCATGTCATGATCCGCGCAAGCGGCCACGCGGCTTACGTTCTTGACGCCATGCTGCAATTCCGAGCCAGGCGCGCAACCCACACTTAACGCCCCACCCTCAAACCTCGACCACTAGGCCATCAAACGCCGGTTCGACGTTCTCCGGCAGTTCGCGCTTCAGCGTCTCGTAATCGAGATCGCTGGTCATGTGAGTGAGGATGGCGCGCTTCGGTTTCAACCGTTCGATCCAGGCCAAGGCTTGCTTAACCGACAAGTGGCTCGGGTGCGTCGTGTAGCGCAGCGCATCGACGATCCACAAATCCAGCCCCTCAAGCAGCGGAACCGAACTCTCCGGCAACTCACTGATATCGGGCGAATAGGCAATGCCGCCGGCGCGAAAGCCGAGCGAGGGAATATCGCCATGCACCTGCGGGATCGCCTGCACTTCAAGTGTGCTGTGGACGCCGGCAATTTTGATCCGGCCGTGCTCGGGGATCGTCTTGGCCTTGAGGATCGGCAGATAGGATGAGTCGGGTTGCTGATCGAAGCAGTAGCCAAAGCGCGACACGAGACTTGCCCGCGTCGCCTCGTCGAAGTGACAGGTGATCTTCGATTTCATGGCGTAGGCGACCATGCGCAAATCATCGATGCCGTGGGTGTGGTCGGCATGATCATGGGTGAAGACGACGCCATCGAGATGCGCGCAATGCGTCGACAGGAGTTGTTCCCGCAAATCGGGTGAGGTGTCGACCAGGACCGTCGTGCGGCCGCCCTTGACGATCTTTTCGATCAACACCGAACAGCGCCGCCGCCGGTTCTTGGGATTTTCGGGATCGCAGTGCCCCCAGTGCGGCCCGAGGCGCGGCACGCCGCCGGACGATCCGCAACCCAGTATCGTCACCCGCATCGTCATCGTGCAGCACTATTCCTGGCGGCATCGCGCGGCACTTTTGCGTAGATGCGGAAAAAGTTGTCGGTGGTCGCTTTGGCGAAGTCATCGAACGTTACGCCGCGCGCGCCGGCCAGAGCCCGCGCCGTGTGGACGACGTAGGCCGGCTCGTTCTGTTTGCCGCGATAGGGTTCGGGCGCCAGATACGGCGCGTCGGTTTCAACGAGAATACGATCCAGTGGAACCTCGTTGGCGATGGCACGCAAGGCCTCGGCTTTCTTGAATGAGACGACGCCTGAGAACGACACGTAGTGGCCGAGTTCAACGGCCCGCATGGCAAGCTCGCGACCGCCGGTGAAGCAGTGCAGGATGGCGGGAAATGCGCCTTTGGCGTGCTCATCCTCCAGTATGGCCATCGTATCGAGGTCGGCATCGCGGGTGTGGATTTCGAGCGGCAGGCCGGTTTCGCGCGCAACCGCGATGTGGGTGCGAAACCCTTGAGCCTGCGCCTCAGGCGTTGAGTGCTTGTAATAGTAGTCGAGGCCGGCCTCGCCGATGCCGACGATCTTCGGGTGCTGGGCGAAGCGCACCAGATCGGCGGTGGTTATATCCAGTTCCTCGTGGGCATAGTGCGGATGGGTGCCGACCGTGCCGTAGACGGTCTCAAAGCGCTCGACGACGCCGATCAGATGATCGAACTTGCGCACCCGCGTCGAGATATTGACCATCAAACCGACGCCGGCCGCATGCGCCCGCGCGACGACGCCGTCGAGGTCGCCCGCAAACTCCGGCCGGTCGATGTGGCAGTGATGGTCGATGAGCATCAGGCAGCTTTACCGCCCTTCGGCGGTTCATTTGGATCGACATAGCGCGGGAACACGCCCTGCGGTTCGGGGATCGGCGTGCCGGGTTTCAGACGTGATTTGTTACCGAGCGACTTGAACGAGCGCGCGTTGGCCGGCTGAGCGAGAAGATCGAGCAGCTTGCCGCAACTTTCTGGCATCACCGGCTGAGCCAGAATCGCGTACTGGCGCACGCACTCGGCCGTCACATAGAGAACGGTCTCCATGCGCTTGGGATCGGTTTTCTTCTTGGCCCACGGTTCTTGCGCGGCGAAATACTGATTGGTGTCGGAGATCACACCCCACAGGGCATCAAGGCAACGGGTGATGTTCTGCCGGTCCATTTGTTCTCTGAGATCATTATATAGGCCATCGGTACGGCCAAGCGCCAATTCGTCGGCCTCGATGAACGGCCCCGGCTCCGGGATCTTGCCGTCGCAGTTCTTGTAGATCATCGACAGCGCGCGCTGAGCGAGGTTGCCAAGGTTGTTGGCGAGATCGGCGTTGATGCGGTTGGCGATGGCTTCGGGCGAGTAGTTTCCATCCTGACCGAACATGACTTCGCGCATGAAGAAGAAGCGCAGTTGCTCGCGGCCGTAGGCCTTCACGAGATCGAACGGATCGACGACGTTGCCGACCGACTTCGACATCTTTTCTCCCTTGTTCAGCACAAACCCGTGGCTGAAGACGCGCTTGGGGAGGGCCAATCCCGCGCTCATCAGGAAGGCCGGCCAATAGACGGCGTGAAAGCGGACAATGTCCTTGCCGATAACGTGCACGTCAGCCGGCCAGAAGTCTTTGCGGGAATTGTCGCCGCTGTTCAAAAGACCGGTGGCGGTGATGTAGTTGGTCAGCGCATCGACCCAGACGTACATGACATGGCCCGGCGCATCCGGCACCGGAATGCCCCAATCGAGCGTCGAGCGCGAGATCGACAGATCCTCAAGCCCCATTTTGACGAAGCTGACGACTTCGTTGCGCCGTTCGGGTGGCAGGATGAAATCGGGGTGCGCGTCGTAGTGGGCGAGCAGCTTGTCCTGGTAGGCCGACAGGCGGAAGAAATAGGTTTCCTCCTCGGTCCATTCGACCGGTGTGCCAGTCGCCGTCGAGAACCGCTGAGCAGTGTCTTGCCCACCTTCGGCAGGACCGCGGACCTCGGTTTCGCTTTCCTTGTAGTAGAGTTCGTCGCGGACCGAATACCAGCCGCCATAGTTCTTCTTGAAGATATCGCCACTGTTCTCCATCCGCCGCCAGATTTCGGCCGACGCCTCATAGTGGCGCGGCTCGGTGGTGCGAATGAAATCGTCGTTGGAGAGGCCGAGCATTTCGGCCATCTCGATAAAGCGCTGCGAATTCTTATCGGCGAACGCGCGCGGTGTCGTGCCCTCCTTGACCGCCGTCTGCTTCATCTTGAGGCCGTGCTCATCGGTGCCG
>JANORU010000133.1:0-2362 GCA_031415475.1 Hyphomicrobium sp. | reverse complement strand
GGGCCGGGCACCCGCACCGTTCAGTCCGCCAGGATCAGCTGCGGATTCCAGACGACTTCCCACAGATGTCCGTCGGGGTCTGCGAAATATCCTGAATACCCGCCCCAGAACACCGGTTGCGCGGCTTTGACGAGCGTCGCTCCGGCGGCAATCGCTTCGGCGACCACACGGTCGGCTTCTTCAGTCGAGCCGACATTGCGGGCGAGACTGATGGCGGCAAATCCCGTTGGCGTGTCGGCGACGCTGGCATCGTGGGCAAGGGCCGCGCGCCCGAACAGCCCGAGCATCGTTCCACCCGCCGCCAGGAACACAACATCGGCGTTCGATCCGTCACGCGCCGAAAACCCCAGCGCCTCGTAGAACCGGCGCGAGCGCGCTATATCATTGACGCCGAGGGTCACGAGGGTAAGTGCCGGTGCAGGAAAGGGTGCGGGCACTTCAGCACCCCGACCACTTCGGCGGGCGTTTCTCCAAAAACGCCGAGATGCCCTCACCCGCATCCTTGAGCAGCATGTTGTCGACCATGACGCGGGCCGCGTAGTCGTAGGCTCCCGCGAGCGGTTGTTCGATCTGGCGGTAGAACGCTTCTTTGCCGATGCTGACTGTTGCTGGCGACTTGGACGCGATCTTGGCCGCCATCGCCAGCGCTTCCTCAAGCACATTGTCGGCCGGCACGACTTTGTTGACGAGGCCGTAGCCGGCAGCGGTCTCGGCATCGATCATGTCACCAAGAAGAAGCATCTCCATCGCCCGCTTGCGCGAGACGTTGCGCGACAGCGCCACCATCGGCGTCGAACAGAACAGCCCGATATTGACGCCCGGCGTGCAAAACTTCGCCGTGTCGGCGGCCACCGCGAGATCGGCGGTCGCGACCAACTGGCAACCGGCGGCCGTCGCGGTGGCATGAACCGCGGCGATGACCGGCTTGGGGCAGGCGACAATTGCCTGCATGAGTGCTGCACAGCGCGCCATGGTCTCAGTGAAGAATGCTGCCCCGCCATCGGCATCGGCGCGCCGTGCCGTCATCTCTTTCAAGTCGTGACCGGCCGAGAACGCCGGACCATCGGCGGCCAGCACGATGGCGCGAACGTCGGCCGACGTTCCCAGTTCCAGAATAGCCGAGTGAAGCCCGGCCATCATCGCCATCGACAGGCAGTTGCGGCTCTCCGGCCGGGACATTCGCACCACGGCGATATGAGGCAGCGGATGCTCGATCCGCACCGGTGTCTCGTGTCCGGCGTTGGTGTGCTGATCCACGCCAGTATCCATCATTTCGTTTCAGGAGCTGCAGGCGCGGTTGCGTCTGGCGCGGGGGCTTCTGGCACCGCCTCGGGACTAGCCGGTGCTGGTGCTGCGGGTGCGCCGCCGGGCTCCTCGGTACCGCCAGCTGCCGAGTCGCCACTGCCATCGACCATCAGCTTTTCGAGGGCCGCCTGATGCGTCTTGACGACCTCGACATTGCCTTTGAATTCGAGTGGTTTGGCGACGGCAATTTCCTGCTTCAAATCGTCGATGGCGAGCTTCTTATCTTCATCAGGGATCGTGCTGTCTTTTTCAATGTCGGCGAGCTCGGCTTTCATCTTGTCGATCGGGTCCGTGTATTGGCCCGATTTGCGATCGAGCCCGTCGAGCACCAACGTGATATTGGCGCCGACATCCTCGAATTCGGCAAAGCTCGCGAAGCCGTGTTTCTTGGCGATGGTTTCCAACTCGCCGAGTAATGCGTCGTTCGGCTTGTCGCCGCCTTCGAGCAGCTTGCCGACCAGCGGTTGGAAATCCTTCTGCGCCGTGATGAAGGCGATCACCTGCTGATCGGTCAGCTGAAGCTGTTTCAAATCTTGCGCCATTGCCGCTGGCAACGCTGCAAACGACGCCAGAACCGAAGCAAGACAAACTGTGAGAAGGAACTTCGAGAGCTTCATGATGGCACCTCTCCAGAAACCCGGCGTCGAGAATCACTGCGTCGGCTAGAGTCGGACTGCAAGAGTAGGACCGCAATATGAAGCTCGAAGCAGAAAAGCGCACGTCAACGCCCGGCGTGGCCTAAATTGCCAATTTAGCCGGTATTATATTACCTTCATGCTGGTATAATAATACCACTCTAATGAACTTATTGATATTGTTGTATTTATTCTAGACACAGCAAATTCTGTGTTGACGTAATCCGAACCGCTGGTTACACGAACCGCAACGCATCCAAATCTGGGATGCGGCGTGGCCGGGCCGCCAAGGTGCCCCAGCCACGAACACCGTCAATCTCTGACCGGCAGGAGTGCTGCCTCCATGAAGACCTACGTCGCCAAGGCGAGCGAGGTGGCAAAGAACTGGGTTGTGATCGACGCCGAAGGATTGGTTGTCGGCC
>JANORU010000132.1:0-2483 GCA_031415475.1 Hyphomicrobium sp. | reverse complement strand
CCTCGCTCGGCAAGACGACGCTGTTCGCTCAGTACTACGATTTCGACGGTGGCTCGACCGATCGCCGCCGCCTGTCCTTCACCGGCGACGGTGCCGATCAGCTTCGCATCGGTGGCTCGACCATCGAGAGCTATGGTGGCGGTATCGTGCAGGGCATCGATGCGGCGGCCATGTCGCTGTACGCCTTCTATCGCCACTACGAAGTTGACGTCACTCTTCTGAACGGCGCTGGCAACGCGGTTGCCGACCCGGGCGTAGAAGACCTGGACGTGTTCGTGGCTGGCGGTATCATCAAATTTTAGACGCAACTTTCTCCCGTGCGATCGAAAGGGGCTGTCCACTGGGCGGCCCCTTTCAATTTGGGCTTTTTAACAGCTATTTCGGGTCACAGTCGTGATCCCCGCTGGTTGTTGCTGCGGTGCCACATGACCCTGAAAGCACACAGAAATTAGAAACCTTCATCTCCCCTTAACTAGCCCGGCTTGATCCTTGTTTTCGCCAGCCCAGATCGCCATTCTGGGAATCAAGTTGGATCGCGTGCGGCGCTGCGGGGTACGGTAGGCGATGTTTTGTAAGACAACATTATTGGTTATGGGCGTTCTGGTGGGCTTGAGCCTGCCGGCATACGCTTTTCAGGAGCAGACGACGGCTCCCGTAACACCGGAGCAAAAGGCTGTGGCGCCTATCGCCGAGCCCGTCACTCCCGATGCTGCGTTGGCACCGGCTACCGCTCCCAAGCCTTCTGAAGGGACGGAAGTTCGTATTCCTGGCCTTGGCAAGTTAGGTGTACTGCCGAAAATGGATTTCGGTCTTGAGCTGCTGTACGGGGCGGGCGAGGGCAAACAGCCCCAGGCCGAACCCGAAGACCAGCCCGAGGATCTGACGATCCGCGGCACGGTTAAGCACAATTTCTAGCTTTTGGCGGCAACCCTCAGTATTTTCGGGCGTTGCAAGCGGCCGCGGGAGCGGTTTGGGTAAATCTCAATTAATCAGTCCGCGGTATACTTCCCCCTAATCAAGGTGTGGGGTCGCAGCCGTGCTGTCCAGTCAACGATTTCAAACGGCACTTCGCCCGTCGCGGGCTGTGGGACCTTTGCTGGGTGGCAGCGCCAACGAACAGCGCTGGGCGCAGCGGCGTTCCAGCCTCATCCCCGGCTACCTGTTCAGCGACCAACTCGCCGCCTCGGTCAACGTGGTCATACGCGATATGTCGTCGACCGGCGCCAAGCTCGAATTGATGCTCGACCGGTTCAGCATCATCGGCTCGTCGGAAGGTCTGCCGAACAACTTTTCAATGTTCATTCGCCGCGACGATACGATCGTCGAATGCACGGTCGCCTGGCGTGAACCGCGCTTCATTGGCGTGCGATTTATCGGCCACTTGCGGCATGTGCCGAAGCGCAATCCGCCCGCCAGGCTCGTCAAGTCCCGCTGACGGCCGGCACGTTTAGTTGGTCGCGCGTCGACCGATTGCAGGATCGGCCGGCGCCCCCAAACTGAGGTCACCGGCCGTCTCGTGATCAGGGCGCCAATCAGACGATGACGTCGTCCTGATGCAGGCTAAGCAGCACGCGATTCTGAAGGACGATGGTGCCGGTTTCCGTCCCGAGGCCCAGGCTAAGATTAATGACAATATCGTCAGCAACGGTATCGCCGTCGCCGTCCGCCTGGCTCGAAGCAAAGAATACGGCTGCGAAATTGGCGAAGATGTTGACGAGATAAAGTGCGTCGTCGCTGCCCGCGCCGACCGTAAAGTCGGTAATGATGTCGGTGCCGTTGGCAACATTCTCAGCGACAAGGAAGATATCATCGCCTGCGCCGCCCGTGAGGGTCGAGTTGCCGGTGAACGCCACGAACACATCACTGAACGAGGTTGCGGTGATTGTTCCGCCAGCAACCGCCGGCACCACCACGACTTCAGTCGTGCCCGACAGCGTGTTGGTGTTGGTCAGCACGGCGCCGATATTCTCCACAGCATTGTCGGCGTAGACGATGACCTGCTTGTCGGAGTTGAACACGAAGCCATTGCCGGTGACCGACGTGGTGCCGATGTTATCGAGTTGCAGGCCGGTGTGGTTGGCTTGGAACAGGTTGCCGGTGACGGTGGCATCTGTGCCGGAGCCTACAACTGTGCCGTATTGCCAGCCGGTGATCTTGTTGCCTTGGATTACGAGGCCTGAGATCAACGAATTGCTGGCGAAAATGCCGGTTGAGCCATCGGCGTCTACCGTGCCGCCACGTTCAATGATCGTATTCAAGATCTGGGCGTTAGTGCCGTTGACCTCGATGGCGGTTCCCAAGGCCTCGGAACTATCTTCGATCTTGACGCCGTTGATCGTGACGTTGTCGGCGGAGATGAGGATATCGCCGGTAAAGATCGATTCCGCCCCGCGCGCTCCAAACCCGGAGACGCCCTGGTTGGCACCGAGGATGGTGACCGACTTGTCGATTGTCGCAGGCCCCGCGAATGTTCCGGCCGCGAT
>JANORU010000131.1:0-5883 GCA_031415475.1 Hyphomicrobium sp. | reverse complement strand
ACCGCTTCCGATGCGGGCGCGCCACTCCAGTATTTGTTGAGATCGAGGCCGGTAATTTTGAGGTGTGTCTTGACCGCCGGACGCACGCCGCCGTTGTCGACAGCGAGATCGCCGGTCGCGGTTTCGCCGTCGAGCGCAAGTTTAGCACCGGTGAGCGACACCTTCGTTGCGCTGGCTGCAAGTTTGCCGGTGAGATCGAGCGGCCCGAAGCCGCGCGCGGGCGGCAGCGCCGTGCCGAACCAACCCGCAAGCGTTCGTAGCGATGGCGTCTTGATTGCCAGCGCACCGTTGGCTGCGAGATCGCCGGCATAGGCGAGCGTGCCGTCGTAGCTCGCCGTCACCGGCCGGCCCGCGACCGTAGCCTTGAGTGAGACAGGTTTGGCGTCGACCAAGTCCTTGAGCGTTGAGAGAGCGCCGTCGATCGCAATCTTTTCGCCGTTCCAGGCCAGCGACCCTTTGGCCGTCAGCGGCCCCGTCAGCGACGTTGCGCCGAGCCCCATGTCGAGGGCTGAGACCTGATGCGTTTCGGTGGCTGCCTTGTACGTAAGATTGCCGTTGGCAACCGAGAGCAGCGTCTCGCCCGCGAGCGTTTCGGCGATCTGTCGTTGGCTCGCGCCTTGCCCGGCCATGGCGATCTTGCCGCCGAGTTTCGCTGTTCCGGTGAGATTGGCGAGTTTGGAACTGGTTGCCAGCTTGGCAATCGAGAGCCCGTCGAAGGTCAGATTGGTGCCGAAGCTCGCGGCTTTGGCCGACGAGCCGTCGACGGCGATCAGCCCTTTCACTTGGCCGTCGAACGCGGCCAGCTCCTGGATCGTAACGTTGAAAACCTTCTTGAGAAGCGCGATTCTGAGCTTGGCGCGATCGACCGTGAATGGGCCGTAGAGCACGCGGCCGCTGTCGATGGCGAGATCGACATCGGCGCTACCCAGTGCCGAGAGATCGAGCGGCTCGTCGCTCAAGCCTGCGCGCTGTGTGAAGCCTTTGACCTGCGGGCCTGAGGCGCCGCCGTCATTCAGAAGCTCCTCGATCGACTGGGCAGGGGCAGCAGCGGGCGGCGTTGCCGGTTTGGCGGCGGGAGCGCTCGCCGGAGCGGATTTTGCCGCCACACTAGGCGTTGCGCCCAGATACTTATTGAGATCGAGTTCGGAGAGTTTCAACGCGCCTTTGACGATTGGCCGTTCGCCGCCGGTTGCCGCCGCGATGTCGCCTGAAATCTTGGTGCCGTCGAACGTACCGTCGAGATTCGATATCTCGAATGCATTCGCGGCCGTTCGAACGGTCCCACGGAGATTGGTTTGGCCAAATCCTGGGGACGCGGGAAGCGGTACACCGGCCCATTTGGCGAGCGAGCGAAGGGATTGGGTGTTGAGGTCAACTGTGCCATCGGTCAACGCTTGGTCTTTGAGCTGAACCGTGCCGTCGTATTTACCGGCGAGAGGATTGCCGGTGATGGTCAAAGATACTTTAGCCGGCGCTTGTTCAAGCAGCGCGTTGGCGGGTGACACCTGCCCTTTGATGCCAACCGCCTCGCCATTCCAGGTGCCGGTGCCATCGGCATCGAGCGGCCCAGTGAGCGCCGGCAATGACAATTTGAGATCGATGTCCGACACGGTCTGCGTCGAACCCACCCTGGCATCGGAATAATTGACCGTGCCTTTTTTAATGCGCACGTCGCTGAACTGCAGGCCTTTGAGGGCGGCAAGGCTGGCCGGCTTGTCCGGCAGTGGCGCGACGGCTGCGGGTGGCGGCGCATCGGTGGCGACCGGCGCTGGCGCTGTTTCGGCTTGCGCCAAACGGATCAGGGAGCCGGCATTCGATTGCTGATTTGGCGGCGCCAAATCCCAGCTCTTGCGGCCGTCCTTAGCAACGGCGAGGTCGAACACTGGCTGCTTCAGGATCAGCCGGTCGACAATCACGTCGCGCTTCAAGAGCGGCAGCAGTTGCACGCTGACATCGAGACCTTTCATCGTCACGAACGGCTTGTCCGTCATGCCCGGCGGACCGGACAGCGAGACGTCAGCCATCGTCAGGCCGAGTGAGGGATAAAGTGTGAAAGACGACGGACCGGCAATGACGAGTTCGCGGCCGGTCTTGTTGCGAACCTGGGTGACGATTTGGTCGCGGATCAATCCCGTCGGCATGGCGAAGACGAGGAGCGCTGCGCCAGCGACAATCACCGCCAGCACGACCAGCGCGCCGATTAGAATTGCTTTCAGCGGGCCACCCGAACCTGATTGCGGCTTCGGCCGATGCGCGGGCGGCATGCGTCCGCCACCTTGGGCTTGCTGCGCTGGCCGGCCACCACGCTCATCACTCGGGCGATAGGTTTCGAGCCGCGGGGGCACGTTGGCTGGTCCAGGCGGGCGGCGAGTGGTCATCAAGTCCTCGGAATCGGCCTATCGGGGAGTGCAGGCGCGCAACGCAAACGTTCTGAAACGCCTGATAGTCACTCAAGTCTGTGACCAGACTTGGAAATCAGGTTGGCCTCGGCAACCAGATGCTCGTCCGCAGTACAGTTTTTCCACGGCGAAGAGCATAACCCTACCACATGGCGACAGCAGGGCCGCCGCTCCGTACTCGGAGCGACGCGGCTTTCCCAAGTTAGGTCTCAGTCTTGCGACCGCTTTACTTGGTCCAGGTCTGATCACTGCAACTTATTTGAGAAAGTTGTCCACATTTCGCAGTGTTACGGGTGGCGCAACGGGCCGCTGAAACTTCAACGTATTTCCAACATTATCCACACACGATCCCAACAAATTTCAAACGGGCCCACGCCATACGAATCAGCCAGATTCAACTTATGGCTGAATCATATCTCAAGACCTCGGGCCTTGCAGTGGCGTTCGCGCTGACAGGCCTTCTATCGTCGTCAACTCCGTCGCTGGCCCTGCTGAACTGGTTTGGCGGCTCCAATGACGAGATCGCCGGTCGCGCAATTGTTGTCGATGGCGACACCATCGATGTCGACGGCCGCCGCGTGCGGCTCGAAGGTATCGATGCGCCTGAGCTGTCCCAGACCTGCACGAAACAAGGGGGCGGCACTTGGGCTTGCGGGCGTGCGGCGGCCAATGCGCTCGACGACCTCGTTCGCGGGACTGGCCTTGTTTGCAAAAGCGAGGGCAAAGACAAATACGGCCGCACGCTTGGCCTGTGCGCCCGCGATGGGCTCGATCTCAACGGCGAGATGGTGCGGCGTGGTCTCGCATGGGCATTCGTGAAGTATACGAAAACCTATGTCGGCGTCGAAGCCGAGGCGCGAAAAGCCCATGCCGGCATCTGGCAGGCGGACACGCAAACCGCCTGGGATTATCGCAGTGCGCGCTGGCAGACGGCCGAAACTGCGGCCCCAGATGGATGCGCCATCAAAGGCAATATCTCAGGCAATGGAAGGATTTATCATATGCCTTGGAACACTTGGTACCCCAAGGTGAAGGTCGACGCGGCGCTTGGCGAGAAGTGGTTTTGCGATGAAGCCGCCGCCGTTGCCGCCGGCTGGCGTCCGGCGAAAGGGGATTAATCACCATTCGCGAGGCGTCCCTCTCGCCAAATCTCTGAATTTCTGGCACCTTGCGGCAGGTTTTGAACTGAGCCACCGGAGAACCCGATGCTGAGGGCACGTCGCTTTGCCATTTTGAGCGCCGTTGCTGCCATCGCTTGCGGGTCGGCCGCCGCGCTGGCGGGGACGAGCTGGGACGGCATCAAAACTGAGGTTTATGGGACGCGGACGATCAAGGATGGCTTGGGCGTCATCCACCTGACAGCGCCCTACCGCCCCGACAATGTCATGGCGGTGCCGCTGGTCGCCGACGTCAAACTGCCGGCCGGCCAGACGTTGAAGCGCGTCAGCTTCGTGGTTGACGAGAACCCGTCGCCGGTTGCCGCCGTGTTCGACCTTGCGGGCAATCGTTCCGCCGCCGCGCTGACGGCCCATATCCGCCTGAACCAGCAGTCGGACGTGCACATCGTCGCCGAGACGACCAACGGCGATCTCTATGCGATTGAGCAGCTCGTGAAGTTCGCCGGCGGTCAGGCGTCGTGCTCGGCCCCACCGTCCGGCGATCCGAAAGAAATCATCGCCAATATGGGCAAAATGAATTTTGCTCTCATCGGCGAAAAGGCGACCGCATCCTTGAAGCCGCAGAAGGCGCGCATCGATCTCAACCATCCCAATCACACCGGCATGGTGCTCGACCAGATCACGCTGCTCTATGTACCGATGCTGATGGTCGACAAAATCGAAGTCCGCCAGGGCGACGACGTCGTGTTCAACATGGCCGGCAGCATCACGGTGGCGCAGAACCCGGCGATCGAGTTCGACTATATCACCAACGGCGCGACCGAATTGACGGTCATCGCCAGGGACACGAGCGGCAAGACCTGGGAACACAAGTTCCCGATTGGTCCGGCGAGTTGACAGCCTTCACGTTTTGAATTGTGGACAAGAAATTGGCGCCCCTGAGGGCGCCAATTTTGCTTACGTGTCGTGCAGGTCAGATCTCGTCAGGCCGCGGCCGCCATCGAGGTCAGCTTGAGGCTGACTTCCTCGATTTCTGCGACGTACGTCGTCCATTCCTGCTTGTCCTCGGCGCTCTGCGTCGGGTCGGCCAACGATTCTTTGAGATCGGCCGTTGCCACGCCAAGAGCATAGATCAGCGTTTCGACGTCGATCTCGCTCAGCTCGATCTTGGGCATCGTCATCGTCTCCATGAAAAATACAACGGTAAACCCGAAGCGGAACCCGCCTCGAATCACGCGCGCTCCACCCTGTTAAATGACTCGCGCGGGTTCGCGAACTGCGGTCACGACAAAATTTTTGGAGAGAGTCTTTTCTGCCGCCGTCAGCCGGGCAATCTGGCGGGCTGGCGCGCCGGACAGGATGAAACCGAGAACTGCTATGTCATTGCGGCAGCGGTAGATTTCTGAAAGCTTGGCCCAGGTCTGTTATAGGCCAACTGCTGACGATGTTGGATGGTGGTGAGTTCGTCCGCGATGGGCCAGCAGCGGCCGTCGTCCAGCCGGAAGTCAAGAAGACCAATTGCAGGTGATCAAATGAGCAGTCGTCGCTGCCCCACACCCACCCCTGAAGAAACTCATCGCCACCGGTTCACGAACCGCAGCGCGATCCACGATCCCAGCAGCATGAGGAGCATCATGCCGGCCAACGAGACATAAAGCAGGGGACCTCCCGTGGCCGCCAGCGACCCGACCAGATTCAGGAGCCCGAGGGAGTTCAAGAGCATGAGTATCAGTGGGAAAATCAGGTTGCCAACCTCGGCGGCCAAGAAGCCGCCGACGAGCGAGACAACGATGTTCACGATCCAGCCGAGCACACCCCGCTTGTTCGTCCATGCCTCGTGGATTCCAACCGCCAGTGCGGCGCCGAGAAATACCACTGCGAGGGTCATCGGGCCACCGACGCTCGACTGCGGAACAGCCCCAGATAATTGAAGAAGCACGATGGCGATCACGGCAATCGGCGCGATGTACTTCATGAGGTAGTTCCTACTGCTCTGCCGGGTGCGTGCGTGTCCGCTTCCGAATAGAGACCGGCGTCGTATGCATGGCTATTGCCAAGCATCTCCGATGCCACCTCCGCCATGACCTGCGCAGCGCGATCGAGACGACGCGATTGCCCACTTCGGCTCGGGCGGAAGCTATAGCGGAGAGTGGCAAGCCGAACTAGTCATCCTACAGTTCAAGGGCGAGGATGCAAAGCCAGCCGTTGTCACCAGACGGCAAATGGTTGATCGGAAACTTGCCACGCGAGCGCGGAGTCAGATCGAGGTTGCCCACGAACTACTGCGTGCACTCAGTCTAGAAATGCTTGGTGAGGTAACTGATGCGTTCCGTCATGCCGGCCACCTGGTATTCGGGCGAACCAGT
>JANORU010000130.1:0-2353 GCA_031415475.1 Hyphomicrobium sp. | reverse complement strand
ACGAGGCCGGCCGGGAACGAGGCCAACAGGAACGTGAACATCAGCGGCATCAGGCTGAACACCTGCTGCTGCACAGGATCGGGCTGCGGCGGGTTCAACTGCATCTGCACCCACATGGTGATGCCCATGATCACCGGCCAGGCACCGATATGCAGAAACTCCGGCGGCGTGAACGGCAATAGCCCGAACAGATTGAACAGTGTGGTCGGGTCGGGGGCCGAGAGATCCTGGATCCAGCCGACGAACGGCGCGTGGCGCATGTCGATCGACACGTATAGCACCTTGTAGAGCGCGAAGAACACCGGGATCTGGATCAGGATCGGCAAGCAGCCGGCGAGCGGATTGATCTTCTCTTTCTGATAGAGCTGCATCAGCTCCTGCTGCATGCGCGGCTTGTCGTCCTTGTGCTTGAGCTTCAAGGCCTCCATCTGCGGCTGCAGCTTTTTCATCTTGGCCATCGAGACGTACGACTTGTTGGCCAGCGGATAAAACAGCGCCTTGACGACCACGGTGAGCGCCAGAATGGCGAGACCGAAATTGCCAAGCCAGCCATAGAGAATTGTCAACGCATGGCTCATCGGCTTGGTGATGAAATAGAACCAGCCCCAGTCGATCATCAGATCGAACTTCTGAATACCGTTGTTGGACTGATACTCTTCGACGACACCCGGTTGCTTGGCTCCGGCGTACAGGCGGCTCTCATTGCTGGCCGTCGCGCCATTGGCGATTACGACCGGCTCATGCTCGAAATCGGCGAGGAAGCGGCTGCGATCGTACGTCGTGCCCTTCTCGCCTTGCAGCGAAGCTTTGTACGGCAGGGTCTGATCGGGGATGACGGCCGATGCCCAATACTTGTCGGTGATGCCGACCCAGCCACCGGTTTTCTTGTCGAACGTCGCATCGCCGCCATCGGCAACCGCGTCGGCGTAAGCGATTTCCTGCAGTCCGGCGTCTCCTGGAACGCCGAGCAAACCTTCATGCTGAATTGAGATTGCTTGACCTGTCGGCGCGCCGAATTTGAAGAGACGCGCGTAGGGTGCCACAGACACGTCTTTGCCCGACTTGTTGTCGACATCGAGCTTGTTGGTGAACATGTAGTTCTTGTCGACCGAGATGGTCTTGCGGAACGTGACCCCTTCGCCGTTGTTCCACGACAAGGTGACCGGCGACGTTGGCGTCAGCGGACCTTTCGAGTCTGCGGTCCAGACAGTTTCGCCATCCGGCACTTTGACAGAACCGCCGGTCGATACCCAACCAAGCCGCGCAAAGTAGCCGTGCGGTCCGGCAGGTGGCGAAAACAAAACGATGTTCGGGCTCGCCGGGTTCGACGTCTCGCGATAATTGACGAGCGAGAGATCGTCGATGAACCCGCCCTTCAGAGCGATCGAACCTTTAAGCGACGGCGTCTCGATGGCGAGGCGCGGCGACAGCTTCAGAGCGTCATCGCGCGTTGCGGTGATCGCTTCGGCCGGAACCGGCGGGGCACTCGGAGCGGTGCCGGGAGCGGTTGGCGATCCGGCCTCTTCCGCTTTCTTCTTGTCGGCCGCCTGGCGCTCGCGCTGGAGCTGCTCCTGCTGCGCCTTCATCTGCGGCCCGGCGACGAAGTATTGCCAGCCCAGCATGACCGCCAGCGACAAGAGCACGGCAATCATCAGATTGGATTGGGTTTCCGGCTGGTTGCTGGACATTCAGGCCTCGGATGCAAGGAAGATGGCGGCTTAGTTCACGATGCGCGGTTGCGCGACAGGGTGGCTTTCCATGTCTTGCCGGCTGACACCAGAAGACACGCGGTCACTGTTTTTAGAATTCAGCGGATAGATAGGGGATTCCCGGCTTATGGCGAGCCTTTCTTGTGGCCTTGATTGCGTGATGGCTGGTTCGGGTCATGGACCCGTGCGATGGCGCGTTCAAAATCCTGGCGTAAGCCCTCGAATGGACGGGCAAAAGCGCCGTCTCTGGCGATCACCACATAGTCCGAGGCAGGTTTGGCGTGCGTTGCCGCCACAGCCGTTACGGCAGACTTGAGGCGGCGGCGGATGCGATTGCGTCGGACAGCGTTGCCGAGGGCCTTGGTGACCGTAAATCCAAAGCGCGCGCCGGACTGTGCTCGCTCGACACCATCTTGGGGCTTCATTTCCAGCACAAACGACGAGCAGGCGTGCCGGGCCCCACCCCGTACGCGCAAGAATTCCGCTCGCTTCTTGAGAGTCTCGAGTTTCATGGAACCGGCCCAGGGGCTTCAAAGCCTGTCCAGCCGGCCGCCAGAATTCACTAGGCCGACAGGCGCTTACGGCCCTTCGAACGACGGCGGGCGATCACCCTGACGCCGCCCACGGTCTGCATGCGCTTGCGA